>CAYRPR010000055.1:0-9210 GCA_964425945.1 uncultured Verrucomicrobiota bacterium
ATGAAGAGGCACGCGCCTTCTGGACGCAGAACCAGCACCGATTCAGTGGATCGCTGCTGGATTACCACGCGGACGAACTGGATGCCGACATGGTCATCGCCCCGGGCGGCAGGTAGCGTTAGGGCGCTTCGTCCGGTTCCCACGGAAGATAACCGACATTCAACAGGGCGTCATACACACTGACCGCCACGTTCGAAGCCGTGTTGTCGGTGAAGATGCGGAACAGCGAGGCCTTGGCGGTCCCATACCCGCTGGACGTGAAAACCAGGTTCGTGCCGGTGGATCGACCGAACCAGAGAATGCCGTCATACTGATTCGGCAACAATCCGGTTCCGCTCCCCTGCCCCGCCATTTCCCAATTCAGATGCCGTTGCGCGACCACGTTGGTACCTTCCACCACCGGGATCACGCTCTGCCGGTACACCCAGGAGAACGAACTGCCCGGTCCGAACCGTTCAAAGGTCACCGGGTACGGCAAGGACGCGCGCGTCGAATTGAACCCCGCCACGAACGCGTTGGTGTCGCTGTCCACGATCAGGTACATCGAGGAAGGCAATTGCGTGTGGGGTCCACCCACAAACGCCGTCTCCATCATCGACATCCGGTACAGTTTGACGACTTGGGCTTTGACGGTGGGAGCAGCGATCAGGAGCACAGACGCACAAGATACTATCAGGAGTTTTTTCATGATATCTCCTACATGTATCCTTCTATACTACGCTGTATTCCGCGGAACATCCACAGAAATCCGCCCGCGATCCCATGCCGCCCAGATGAGCGCGACGGCCAGTCCAGCCAGCCCGCCCCCCACGGCCGCCGCGCCGATGGTCCTTGTTTTCCGGGGGTGAAACGGCTCGGCCGGGGGCCGGGCCTGTTCCAGCACCTCGACGTCCACATCTCCGGTTTCGACCCGGAACACCCGGTATTCGTCAACCAGCGCGTTCGCATAGTCCGCGACAAAATGGGGATCGAAGGCCTCAACTTCCACCACCACAATAAGGGTTCGCCACATCGGTTTGACCGCGACACGCTTCAACTGCCGAAAGGGATCATCCGAATTCGACGCCAGCTTCTTGCGGGCGCGCTCCCGTAACATCTGACTGCTGATCAGCCGGATTTCCGAGTGAAGAAAACCGCGATCAGCAGACATGTTATCAGCTGGCGAAAGCAGCACACTTGCGCTGGCACGATAGAGCGGTTTCTGCTGAAAAAGGTATATCACCGCACCAGACAGGCTCAGCACAAGTACCAGCGGCATGACGACCAGCTTCGATCGCAGGGCTTGCCCATACGATATCCGATGCACACCACCCGGCGCTCCCGCGGCATGGATCTCGCAGAGGAATCCTCCGCGCCACTGGGCAATGAGCCGGTAGATGAAAAAACCCAGAACACTCACCAGTGTCGCCCAGACGACCGCTTGTACAGCCCAGAGGCCCAGCATGCGGATCCAATGGCCCGCTGAGAAGAACGCCGTCGACGATTCCGCGTCGATGCGGAAGCCGGATGTCTTGGCAATAGCCACGAAGAGCAAGGTCAACATCGCGAGCACAGACGACGCCCCCGCAACAGCCAAGAAACACGTTGTGAAGAATGTAGCGAAGGTTAACCGGCCGCGAACCACCACGGTTCCACGTTCCGGCCTGTTGCTTTTACCTGGCTCGTCTTCCATGGCTCACCCGCAACAATTAATAGCGGAATGAGGCTAGGGTCGGCAATGAATATAGCCGTGATTCCGATCAAGGCAGGTTCACGCGGCCGCGGTACCAGAGGGAGGATGCGTCGTTAGTGACGGAGAATGTGAGGGGGGCGCCGGTACCCGGCCGGTTCGATATCACGACGTTCCAGACCTCGTCGGTCACGCTGTGGGCCTCCACCCGATAAAGCCGCCCCGGCACGGAGGGCAGTTCCAACTCCTCATCGCCGGTAAACATGATCCGCCAGTACGAATCGGTGGACAGCGGGTCGAGTCCGGCGATGTAGGTTTCGAGCAGGGTATTCCATTCATTCGACGCGAGCGCGGCGGCATGCGCATTGGTCGGTCCGCCGAAATGCTCGCTTTCCCACCAGTCCGGCAATCCATCCCCGTCGGTGTCGGGCGCCACGCCCGTCACGAAGAACGTCTCGAACGGGGCGTAGAACGCGTTGCCCGTTTCCGCGTCCACGGCGTCCGCCTCAACACGCACCGTGTACCGCGTGGAATCCGCCAGCCGAGTCGGCCCAGAGGGCGTGAACGTGAGCGCGGTTCGATCCGCCGACCATGAGAACGTCCCGAGCGCCGGGGGATCGATCACAAAAGCCGCCTCGGTCAGGTTGGTGTCCATCGACTTGCTGAAATGCAGGACCACGGGGTTCGTGACCGGGATGTCCGTCGCGCCATGCGCCGGCGCTTGTTGGCGGACCACCGGATCCAGCGGTTGCCAGAGGGATTGGGCGACAAACATCTTGTACGACGTCCCCGGCACCTCGATCGGCGGCGTGTTCGTGGCCGCTGTCACCGTGATGGTCTCATTGGTGTTGAACAGGTTTACCATCACCGTGCCGGGCGCGTGAATTGTGTTGCGGTTCGTAAGCGTCTGGGTGGACCCGGCGGTGTTGAGCACGGTCAGTATCTCCGCGCCGTCCTGCCGCCGCGCATACGAGAACAGACCGGCCCCGGACGGATTGTTCCATCGGTTGACATGATCGCCCGTGCGCAGTTGCGGATACAAACGGCGGAAGTTGTTCAGCCGGGCCACATGCAGGAACGAACCCTTGGTCATATCGAAATTGTCGCTCAGCGACGGCCCCTGCTCGTATTCCCCGTCGAACATGTCTTCACGATTTGACGGATCGTCCCCGCCGTTGAAGTTCTGTTCGGTGCCGTAATAGAGATTCGGAATCCCGCGCGACGTGTATAGAAACGCCAATGCGACGGCGAGGCGGTTCGTGTTGTTGTTCGCCCGGCTCGAATGCATGAACCGTCGCACGTCGTGGTTGTCGAGGAAGTTGATCAGACGCATGTGCGCATCAATATGATAGTTGTTCGTAATTGCGCTGTAATGATCTTCGATCAGCTTGGTATTGCCCGAGGCCGTCGCGAATACGCTGATCATCTTGTCGTACAGCGGAAAATTGAGCACCGTATCGTTCGCGTAGGCGCCGCCCGCCTGGGTGCCGGTGAACAGGCCGTTGGCGCTTTCCGAAGTCTCAAACGCCTCGCCGAACTGTATGAAATTGGTCTTGCCCATCGCCGAGGCAAGTGCGCGCATTTCGTTGTTGAAGAACTGCCAGAATCCCATCTCCACGTGCTTGACCGTGTCGATCCGGAACCCGTCCAGATCCGCCAGTTCCGTCCAGAACGAGAAGATCTGCACCATGTTGGTCCGCACGTGGCGCGTTTCCGTCTTTAAGTCGTCCAACCCGTTCATCTCGCCCAGCACCAATTGCTGGGCGTCGCTCCAGTTCTGGATATGACCGAAATTGTGGAAGTGGCTCAACTGATTGAAGGGAGGCGGATACTCGTCGCCCGTCGTCCAGCGCAGGTTGTAGCCGCCGCCGTTGTAGTCGGGGAAGTTCGCGTCGCCACTGTCGATGCGCCGGCCCTGATGATTGACGACGATATCCAGAATCACATAGATGCCCCGCGCATGGGCCGCCGCAACCATGCTCTTCAGATCGTCGATGGTCCCCAGATTCGGCGCCAATTCATAGAAGTCCTGCGCGTGGTATCCGTGATAGGCGCCCTGCCCCGCGTTCAGATGAATCGGTTTGATCCAGATCGCATTCGCGCCCAGCGCCTGGATGTAGTCCAGCTTCTGCTCGATCCCCTTGAAATCGCCGCCGTGAATGCGATTGCCCGTGGCCGGCTCGTAGTCCGCGCCGGGATGGGCCGTGTTGTTTGACGGATCGCCGTCGTTAAACCGGTCCGTGAAAATCTGGTAGATGTTGACGTCCCGCCAGTCGGCGGGCGACGGGAAACCGGCCTCGGGCGTCGCCCGCACCGTGAATGTGTACGGGCTCGCGCGCGCGACGGATTCGTCCTCGGTGGTTTGATGCGCGCCGTCGACCGAATAGAGGAACGTCGGCAGGAAGTCGCTATACGGAATGCGCAGGTAATACTGCACCACATCCCCCGGCGCGAACTGGCCGGGCGGGATCACACCCGAATAATACTTGTTGTTTCCGGTCGTACTGTGAAACAGCATCGGAACGGATTGCCAGACGGTGCCGGTGGCGGCCTTGTAATAGATCATACTGCCCGTCTGCACCTGATCGCCGGCATTGCCGCCGCCTTGAAACTGGTTCCCGCTGAAAAGGGTTACGGCCGTGTTGGTGAAGATGGCGAGATACGGTGTCCGCATCGCGTATTGCCCGGTCGGTTCCCCGACCTGATGAGGAATATGCCACGCGTTGCCCTTGCGCGGGCGGAAGCCGGCATTGGTGGTGATGACAATCCGATCGATCCGCGCTCCGTCTTCGCGCATCCACAAACTGAAGATATTGGTTCCGGTCGCGGTGATGTTGATCGTCGCAACGGTTCCGGCCGTGACCCGGTTGGTCCACACCCATTCGTTCTGGGATATCCAGTTGATCCCCTGCCCGGCATTGGTCACGCCGTTTAATCCCCAGTGCACGGAATCACTGCTGGTGTCATGGCTGTAGCCGCGCACCCAGACGTAATGCGTCGTCGCATGGTTGAACACGATGGCGTACTGCAATTCCGGACTGGTCGTCGCCCAATCGGAGAAGACGAAGTTGTCGTCGGGCAGCCCCTGCATGTAACCGTCGCCGCTGTATCCCGCCGTGGCGTTCGTGAACACCCATTCGTGATCACTGCGGGGCGACAGGTTGACCGCGAAATCCTCGGCTTCGATCGCAACCATGCCGCCAGCCAGTGTGAACGGCCCCTGAGCCTGTACCGTGGCGCCGAGCGCCAGATACATCATGACCGTAGATAACCTGTTGAATAGCCGCATGAATCCTTCCTCATCCTGAACATACGACATCTCCGAACAACGTAAAGAAGAGGGGCCGGACATAATCTTTACAATTTCGGCCATCGCGCTTATTCTGCCCGCCATGCTCCGGTACCTGGTCCATGCTCACAGGCGGTTCGGATTGCGCCCGATGTACGTGCATCGACGCGCCAACTGGGAGTTCTTCGTGGTGCTGAAGGGCCGATGCGCCGTCCTGCCGCCGGCAAATAAACACCCCGTATTCCACACAAGGCATCTATGGGTGTTTCCGCCCGAAACCGCTCACGGATGGGCGGGGATCAAGGCGAACCCCTCCGAAGTCGCCATCCTACACTTCAGCGCCGTACCGAATCTACTCGAACGGATCATGCACGAAAACGGACATTTGGAGACGGCCCTGACGCCCGCACAGGCCCGCCGTATCGCCCGTCTGGTCGCCGAACTGAAACCCCATTACGAGCGGGTGACGGAGAAAAGCGCGCTGGTGTTCGAGCGGGCGCTGCTGGACCTGACCCTGATGGCGCTGGAGAACATCCCGTCGTCGCGCGCGGAGACCAAAAAGGACTTTGCCGAGCGAAAGGTCGAGGCGGCCGGCATCTGGTACCAGGATCATATGACCGAGCGGCCCAAACTCGACGAGATCGCGCGCGCCGTGCATCTGTCCACGCGGCATCTTCGACGAATCTTTCACGAGGTTAAAGGCGTTTCGCCGCAAGTCGCCTTCACGAGACAGCGACTGGAGCGAGCCATGCGACTGATGTCGGAGACCCATCTCAAACTCGAGACCATTGCGGCCCGATGCGGTTTCGCCAGCGCGAGCGATTTCCATCGGGTCTTCAAGCAATACCGCCGGATCAATCCCGACACCTGGCGTCGAAACCGCATCTACGCTCGATCCAAACAGGACGACGCGCGGATGCTTAGGACATAGCCTCACCTCTCGTCCTCGTCCTCGTTCTCGTTGTCGAGCAGACACACCGTTATCACTGATCGCTTCAACCAAAGTGGTGCCGAGGCACCGCACTCCAAAGCAGGCCTGACGGCCCGCAATGACAACGAGCCTATCACCCCCGCCGGGCTGTCAGCGTTCTGAGCCGTGTTTGCGCCTGCTGATCGAACAAGATTTCCCCGCATAATGTTGTATATAGCATAAATGTATCGAGCTATTTTGTCTTGATCATATGTAATCGGTTGCAGTAGACTTTACATATTGGATGATCACGCGTCTCAAGTCAGGGGTGATTTGGCGTGATTCGCATGGCGATGAAGGTATTCTACACTCTCCTCCATTCTCCCGCCCGACCATGCTGTCTGTTGAACCTGCTCGCGCGAATTGTGCCAGGGGTGTGGCATCATGAGAACACGCGTGCTTCTTGTGGATGATGATCGCGAGCTCTGCAAAGCGCTGAACTTCACGTTGCGGAAGCGAGAAGACGTTGTGCTGGTGGGGTGTGCCTATACGGGAAGAGACGCCCTGCAACTTGCGCGCTTGAAGAAGCCGCACGTTGTCCTGATGGATTATCGCTTGCCTGACATGAGTGGAGCCGATGCGACCCGGCTGATTCTGCAGACTCAGCCATCGGTAAAGGTCGTGGCGCTGACCGGTTATTCCGATGAGCCCTCCCTGCTGGCAATTCTCCAATCGGGCGCGGTCGGTTACATAAACAAGATACTCGTATTCAAGGAACTGCCGGCGGCGATTCGATCGGTAACACGAGGGGATATGCATTTTCCGGACTACGTCCAGCGGGTTATGGTGAAACATCTGCAGTTGGCGGATCCGGCGTCTCAGTCCGCGGCATGGGAAAGACTGTCGCCGCGAGAAGCCGAGGTCTTGCGGTTGGTCGGCAGGGATCTGCCGATGAAGGAGATCGCCGGCCAGTTACATATCACGGTGCGGACCCTCGAAACACACAAACAGCGCGTGAAACACAAACTCGGCAATCCTTCCAAGGAAGAACTCCTGCGCATCGCCCGCAGCCTGTCCTCACCGGATCGGTAACGCGTCTTCTTTTCTTCGGAGCGCGGCTGTGTCCCGACCGCGAAGCGGTTCGGGATCAGCCGCAGTATCGCGGGAATACGCTGTAACGGCGGCTGGTCCACTGTCGTCGGAGACAACCGTGCGTCCGCCGCTTCAGTCCGCTCCCACTTCATCGTGTCCGGGAAATCCCGGACAAAATATTCATCACTTTCCCGGACAATACAAATCGATCTCTCCATGCCACGCTGTACTGCGACATTGAGTGAGATGTTCGAATGAAACAACGCACCGAACAACTTGAACCTCGTGATCGCTTGCCGCTCACCCGCCCCGCTTATCTGGAGGAATCGCCATGAATAATCCCCTGTCGCTATGGGTCACGGCCCTGTCCGTATTCGCGTTCTGTACCGCGCATACCATGGCGGTGACACCCTGTCCGGGCAACGGAACCAACAGTCATGTGGTGACGGAGTACCTTTTCTTCGAGGGCTCCGGCGACGACGTGGTCAATACGGGAACCGATGAGGACGCCGGAAACGCCTCACTGACAAACAGCGCCGCATTCAGCGCGGATACGCCCCCATCCAACCTCTCGTGCGGCTGGAGTCTGCACCTGCCGAATACCGGTTCCGGGGCCAACACGCCCGCGCTGGAATCGGATGTTGACTACGATCCACTGGCCGGCGTCGAAGCTTTCACGATCATGGCCTGGGTCAAACGGGAAAGCGCGGGCGCCAACAACAACACGTCCGCACGCATCGTCAGCGACACGAGTTCCACGTCTCTCGGCGAAACCACGGCGGGATTCGAATTCCGGTTGGTCGGCTCGGCCGGGACGCTGGCGCTCCGTGTCAATGGCTATGAACGCAGCACCACCGTGGGCGGCATCGCGCCGAACAGCAATACATGGCAACACGTCGCGGTGGTGTACGACGGCACGAGACCGGCCACGAATACGTTGACCCGAAACGTCCACTTCTACGTGGACGGAATCCAACGCGGTGACGGGAGCACCCTGCAGAATGAAACGGTCGGCGCCAACTCCAATCGGTTGACCGTCGGCAATTCCTCCGTCAGCCGCGGCGTGGGCAACCTGATGGTAGGCAAGATGGACGATGTCCTTATCCTGCGCGATTACGCGCCGGACGCCGTCGGCAACGGCGCCACGAACGAGACGATTGTGTGTTTCATGAATCGCAACGACGATATCGAGCCGCCGATCATTGAAGCGCCGTCCGACGTGGTCGAGGATAATGACGCCGGGCAATGTTATGCGTCGAATGTCAGTCTGGGCAGTCCGTTTGTGGACGACAACTGCGGCGTCGCGCTGGTGACCAACAATGCCCCGGCGCAGTTCCAAGTAGGTATTACCTACATATTGTGGACCGCGGTGGATTATGCGGGCAACGCCGCGAGCAGTACGCAAACCGTTACGATAGTGGACACCGAAGCTCCCGCGATCACATGTCCGCCCGACCTCGAACTCACGGCCGGCCCCTGCCTGGCGCCTGTGCCATCGGCGGAAGTGGATCTGGGCGAGCCCGTCGTTTCGGACAACTGCAGCATCGCCGGCGTCGTCAGTGCTGTGCCCGAGTATTTCCAGGTAGGAATAACCTCCGTGGTCTGGAGGGTCTGGGACCATGCCGGGAACACGAACTCCTGTGAGCAAATCATAACCGTCGAGCCGAGCCGCGTAGCCGACTGTGACGGCGACGGCCTGACCGATTGGGAGGAAGTGATGATGTACGGCAGCGATTATGACAACCCCGACACGTCCGGCGACGGCTACAGCGACGGCTGGGCCGTCCAGTATGGTTTTGATCCCACGAATCAAATCCCCGAATCATGTCGTCCCAAATACTGGTAGGAGAACGAAGAACATGAAAACGAGATATCTGTTTGCCGGCGCAGTCGCCGTGGTGGTGATCGCGATCATTAGCTTGAGGACTGGGCGATTGGACGAAGGTACGGTTGCAACGGATGCGCCGCCCATGGAGACCTTGGCCGAGATTGACGCTCCTGCGCCCGACCTCGCACCCGAAGCCGCCGCCGACACACGGTTGGAACCGGTCATGACGACTGAAATCGCCGTCGAGCCGCTTGATGGCCCCGTGACCGCCACCGCGCAGATCATCCGCGGCGACGGCAGTCAGCTCGATATCCGCGCCATAGACAGCGAATTCCCCCGCATTACGACGGAAGCGAACGAAATGCTCGCCATACGGCTTCACCTGCGTAATGGCGATCCCGAGCAACCCGTTCTGATCGAAG
>CAYRPR010000056.1:0-9181 GCA_964425945.1 uncultured Verrucomicrobiota bacterium
CTGTTCGCCCTCCACGACGGATACCACGTCCCGCAAGCGGGCGCGCAGTTCGAGGTTGACGGCATCCACCTCGTATTGTGTCGGACGATAGGTCACGGGCACCGAGCTGAGCGGGCGTTTCTCCAATTCCCATTTCTTGCGGCCGCCGTCGAGAATCCGGATATCGGCATGCCCGTACACGTCAAACATCCACGCGCCCCATGCGGCAAACCAGTTGTTATGGTCGCCGTAGAGCACCACGGTCGTGTCCTTCTCAATCCCGGCCCATGAGAGCAGGCGTTCGAACCGCTCCTTGTTGACGATGTCGCGGTTGATGGGATCCACGAGGTCCGTGTGCCAGACGAAATTCACGGCGCCGGGAATATGCCCTTGCTCGTACACGCCGGGCTCCACGCTGACCTCCACGACGCGCACCCTGGAATTGTTCAGGTTGTCGGATAGCCACTGCGTCGTGACCACGCGATCCGACGCGTGCGCAGAAATACCCGTACATACGGCCATCACAACGAGTCCCTGCATCATTTTGAGCATCTTCTCCTCCTTGGTAAACAGTCGATGTCGATACGGCTTATCGGGATACGAGAGAATACTGCAAGGCGCGGAATTGTAAAGAAATCTACCGTGGAATCATGCGGATCGTTCGTATACGACCCAGGTGGTTTGCGCGAAGCGGTTGTGATAGCGGTCCCCCGGCCAGATCAGCTTCCTCAGCCATCGCGCCGGAGCGGGCTTGGGTTGCTCCGTGCGGAACAGTTCAACGATTTTGAGCCCGTGCTTGCCAGCCTGTCCTTCGAAGAAATCGCGGACCTGTGTATGGTTGATGAACCATTTATGCCGATCCAGCGGCGGATCAACCGGCAAACCGTAGTGGGCAAAGTCGCCCACCCCTCTCGCGATGGGACGTCGGGCATCACGCCAGCAGTTCGGCAACGATACGATCACGTGCCGGCTGGAAACGCGAATCAGTTCATCGGACATGGCGTGCAGATTGTTGAGATGTTCCAGCACCTCGATGCAGATCACGCAGGAGAAGGTCCGGTCGTCGAAGGGAAGTCGCGCGCACGTTTCCAGATTCAATTCGATATCCGGATTGCCGACGAAATCAACGCCCGTATAACGGACCTGCGGCAGGAGCTCCCGAAGCGGCGCTTCGTAGCACCCGACATCAAGCAATGATTCGCCGAAATACGGGGCAAAGCGCCGCGCGACGAATCGACTGCGATCCACCCGCTCGGGGAAATGGATGTATTCGGTGTGCATGCTCGCTTCCAAACAGAAGAGGCTTGAGACGACAATGCCTGGCCTGCCATCCGTAGCTGGCCGGGAACCGGCCAGCGAAGGATGGTGCACCCGAGAGGAGTCGAACCTCCACGCCCTCGCGGGCACAAGAACCTGAATCTTGCGTGTCTGCCAGTTTCACCACGGGTGCATCCAGTGAAGGGTGATTACATAGCACAGGACGCGCGGCTCGTCAAACGGTGATTCCAGCCGCACGGAAACAAGCGGCCCGCCATCAATCGTCGCCAAGGCTGGCGCTGGCGCCGGTCACAATGACCCGGCCGTCCTCGGTATCGCTGAGTTCCGCCTGCTGTTCCTCATCCATGTAAGTCTTCCGGAGCACCCGCCTTCCCTCCGGATTAAATACGTTGTGCGCGTAGCGGCCCGGCCCCGACTGATGCAGGACGTGGACATTGAAATCGCCATCGACGCGCAACATCGGTGTCCTCGTCCGGATGATGCGGCCCAGATGAATGACTCCGTAACAGATCCCCTCCGCCTCATCGTCGATGCGCAGAAACACATGTTCGCCGCGGTCACGATTAAGGGTCAGCAGGCGATAGTGACGCATGGATCGCGCGGCCCCGGCGGCCGAGATCAACCGTTCGATTTCAAATCCGGGCACGATATCAGCGAACACCTTGGGTGAGACGAAGCCCTGCCCCTCCCAATCCACCCGGGCGCGAAGAGTGTACGGCCCGGTGGAGCGCAAGTCGTAGTGCTCCGTGAGAATCACATCGCGCGTAGCCTGACCACGCGGCGCGATGACCAGCGGCTCCGTGATCAGCGATGCTTGTCGCATGGGTAACGCGCGTCCCGGGGTCTGCTCCACTTCAAACTGTAACTGCGCGTTGCGATCCGCGCCGGTGAACCGCAGGGGCTCGCCGGAGTTGTTCCGTATGCGTACGGTCACGCGAATCGGCTCATACTGAACCAGGCGCGACTGCTCGATGCGGCAACCGACCTCGATCTGCCCGGCGGCCGGCATGGCCAGTGCGGCGACCAGCAGGGCCCATACGGGGTGGATATGCACGCGCGCGCTCATGATGGGATCAGCGTCCGACCGCCAGCCGGGCGGCGACCCGGTTCGGCAATCCGGCCTCCAGGATCTTCTGCTGCGTTATGCGGAAATCGTACGGGACGCGGTGCAGTTCGATCTCGTTGCTGACCAGGTCGAACGTCAGATACGCCGCGCGCGGATCGCCGTCACGCGGCTGGCCCACGCTACCCGCATTGATGAAGTACTTCTTGCCCAGCGTCAGCTTGATCTTGCTGTACAATCCGGCCCGCACCCGGTCGCTCTTCTCGAAGGCCAGCGGCACGTGCGTATGACCAAAGAAACAGAGCGATGTCGTCTGGTAGTTGAAGCTCGCCTCCGCCTCGAGCTTGTCGAATACGTACCCCCACATCTCCGGCGTATCCAGGGTGGCATGCACGATCGTGAAGGTCTCCACCCGGGCCACGTAGCGCAAACTCCGCAGAAAGGCGCGCTGATCGGCCGACAGCTGTTTGCGCGTCCAGTCCACCACATCGGCGGCCAGCGGATGGAACCCGTCGAGATTCTCATCCACCGCGCAGTAGTGGTCATGATTGCCGCGCACAATGGGGCAATTGAGGTTCTGGACTGCTTCAAGGCACTCGACGGGATTGGCGTTGTATCCGACCAGATCCCCCAGGCAGACGAAATGGGTTACGCGCTGCTTCTTGGCATCCTCCAGCACGGCGTTTAATGCCTCCAGATTGCCGTGGATGTCGCCTAATATCGCGTATTTCATCAGCCCTGCGTTACCCGTTTACAGACCATATCGAATCGTGAAGCCCTTGAATTCGCCGGTCGCCGCTGTCCAGCGCGCATCCTCGTGGGCGATGTACCCGCCCACCGGCGAGGAGCGGACGGCGTGAAGAAAGCGCTTTATTTCCGGCTCGTCCCCTTCCGCGACCAGGCTAACCGTCCCATCGGACTCATTGCGAACATATCCATTTACCCTGAAATTCCCGGCGACTTCAAGCACCGTGTATCGAAAGCCCACGCCCTGCACCCGCCCCATGTACGTTACCGATACGCGTTTCATACCCTCGCCGCATGTTTCCCCGCTCAATGAGTGAACATCTAAGCACGAATCTCGTATCTTTTCAATGAAACAGACGAGCCCGGAGGATCGCCTTGATTTGAGGCGCACCGTGAAGGAACATGTCGATGTGAACGATGCCGCTGAACAGGCAAAGAGCGGGACGCCGCGTCGCCCGTGGACGCTCCTGCTGTTCCTGCTGGTGGGACGTCATCCGCAACGGACCCTGCTGCGCGTTATCGTCCTCGCCGTGGTCTGCGTTGTGCTCTTCCGCTACCTGATCCCGCCCGTCTATGTCCAGGGCATCAGCATGGAGCCCACGTATCGCGACCGCACGCTGCACTTCTCCAATTCGCTGAAGTACACCCGGCAGGAGCCCCGGCGGGGCGACGTCGTCGTGATCCAGATGGCCGGCCGGCGCGTCATGTTCCTGAAACGCATCCTGGGTCTGCCCGGCGACACGATCGAGTTCCGGCGCGGCGCCCTCATCGTCAACGGGGAAACGGTGGACGAGCCGTATATCGAGTACGGGGGGTTCTGGACCATGGGGCCCGTCTTGCTCGGTGAAGCGGAATACTTCGTGGCCGGCGACAACCGGTCCATGGATCGGGATTCACACATGCACGGGATCGTCGATCGATCCCGCATCGCGGGAGGGGTGATATTCTGAATCGTTGGCGAACCATCGGCACCGTCGTCATCCTGTTGTGCCTTACAGCCGGCGCGTGGATCTATCTCCACGACCGGGATACCCGGCTGGTCAAACGACGATTCGCCGATCTGGAACGCACCCTGACCAAGCAAGGCCCGGAAAACCAGATCGCGGCCCTCGCGCGGGCGCAGGCGATTACCGGCTTCCTCGCTTCGGATGCGGTTCTCCACATCGACCCGATTTTCCCCTATCCCCTTCACCGCGGAGATATCCCGGGCTTGGCTTTCCGCCTGCGGGGCATGGTCGACAAAATGTATTTCCGCGCCTTTGACCTGCAGATCGAGATGGATCCGACTCGCGCCGGCGCCACCATGCGCGTAACGATCCGCGGCACGGTCGAGATGGACGGCGGGGTCGACACGCAGATCCACGAATTCGGAATCGACTGGGTCAAAGAGGACGGCGACTGGGTCATTCAGGCCGCCCGCGTTGTGCAGGGCATCCGCCGTCCGCCGGGTTAATCGGGGGCGATCACCTCAATGACAAACAGTCGGGGCCATAGCTTGCCCGTGACGAAAATGCGATCGCCTTCCTCGTCATAGGCGACCCCGTTCAGCACGTCCACGGCATGCCCCCCGCGATGCTCCGGCCCGAGCAAGCCGGATAAGTCAATCAGCCCCGTGACTGCGCCGCTATCCGGATCGATTCGCGCCAGCATGTCCGACGGGAACACGTTGGCCCAGATTTCCCCCCTGATAATCGCCAGTTCGTTCAAGCCGCGCAACGGATTCCCGTCCAGGGTCACGTCCAACGCCCCGATGGGATCCAGTGTGGCGGGATCGAGAAAGCGCAGGCGATGGCTCCCGTCGCTCATGATCGCGCGCCGTCCGTCGTACGCCAGGCCCCATCCCTCCCCCTCGTATGCGAAGTCGCCGATCCGGCGGAAGGTCTCCAGATCGTAGATGAATCCGACATGGTTCCGCCAGGTCAGTTGATGGATCCGATTGCTCCAGATCGCAATGCCTTCGCCGAAATAGGATTCCGGCAGGCTGACTTGGCGCAGAACGCGACCGGTGGCGGGTTCCACCTTGCGCAGGCTGGAGAATCCCAGCAGTCCGGTGCCCTCATAAAGGTATCCGTCGTGGTATTGAAGGCCCTGTGTGAAGGCCCGGGGATCGTGCGGGAAGGCCTCCCGCACCCGGTACGAATAAACAGGGACGGATACCTCGACCGATTGTTCGACCGGACGCGAGCAGGCGACAAGCGCCGTGAGGCATAATAGGCCAAGCAGTTTGAACTTCATCTTCGGCTTCACGTCACAGCACGTTTAACCCACCCCGCCCGGGAGGAGACCGCGAAGCGGGGGGTGGACCATAACAGGAAACCGCTGCGCTTTATTCATCGGACAGATTACATGCCGAGAATGGTCGAGACCAGCGGGATATCACTGGCCTCAAGAATCTTGATGTTCTTCCGGGTGGACGGAACCATGTGGATGTTCTTGAAGCTGTCGGCGTAGGCCGTGGATTCGTCGGGCGCCGCGGCCTTCTTCTTGCGCGTCCCGTTCAATGCCTTCTGGATTTCGTCGCGCTTGAACGCCTGCGGCGTCTGGATCAGCCAGGCACTGCCCGCGTCCAACGGCTTGGACGCCGTCAACCCCTTGGGCGAAACCTGCACGGTTTCCTCGATCTTGACCGCGGCGACCCCACTGCCGTAGCGCTTGGCCGCCTTGATCGTTTCGCTGATCAGTTCGGCGCTTATGCATGGACGGGACGCCTCGTGTACCACGACAACCGATACATCGTCGTCCAGTTGATTCAATGCGGCCAATACGGATGCATTGCGCTGGGCGCTGCCGGCCACAATCTTCTTCAGTTTCGGGTAACTGAACAGCTTGAGCATGCCCAGAACGGTTTCCATGCGCTCCTTGGAGGCAACCACGATGATACCCTCGATCTCCGCGCACCGCTCGAACGCATCGAGGCTGTAGGTCAGAATGGGCTGGTTCCCCACATTGAGAAACGCGGTATCGATGTCGGGCGAAATCTGCTCGCTTTTCCCGCAGGCTACGACAACCGCCCAAGCGCTGTGTAATTTGGCCATTTCGTCTTGTGATACGTAAAAAGATATACCGCTTCCACGGCCAGAGGCATACATTGCCCTTAAGTACCAATATATCTGTTATTTACGAAAAGAGTCAAGAAATACCGTGTTCTACCGGGAAATCAATGCGTTTCGGGACCGCTGCCGGCGTTATCCACCACGTTTAAAGAGGTTACGCGCCGGCCAGAAGCGCAATTCTCTTCATGATTTCCCGACCGATTTGCTCGTAATCGGGCTTTTTCGGGTCCGGTCCCAGCAGTTCGGCCGGATTCACCGGCTCGCCATAAATGACCCGGATCTTGACCGGTTTCATCCAGCTGGCCCCCTTCGGATAGGCTTGATAGCTCCCCTGGATGTAAACGGGTATGACCGGTACCCCCGCCTTCGCAATCAGGAAACCCACCCCGGCCTTCGGTTCCTGCAACCGCCCGTCGAGGGTGCGTGTTCCCTCGGGGAAGAGACAGACCACGTGTCCCGCCTTCATCACCTGTATCGCCCGTTTCAGTGCGGACAGGTCGCCCCGCGTTCGGTCGATTGAGATGGTCCCGATATTCTCATAAAACCATCGCATGAGTGGAAATCGAAAGAGTGTATCGCGCGCCATGAAGTGGACCACGCGCTTCTTCACGGTCGTACCGACCAGCGGCGGGTCCAGATAGCTGGCGTGGTTGGACGCGATCAGGCATCCGCCCGCGCGCGGTATCCGTTCCGGGTGAACGGCCTGTACGCGGAACCAGATCTTGAAAAGAAACAAGACGATGGCCCGGACGATCCAGTAGACATAATACCTGGGTTTATCGCTCATGCGCGCTGGATGTGGCTGGACACCTCGTCGACGATACGGGTGACCACGTCATCAATACTCATTTCCGTCGTATTGATCACCGTCGCGCCCAACGGGATCTGCAAGGGCGCCACCTTGCGCGTCGAGTCGATCGTGTCGCGACGCGAAAGGGAGTCGAGCACCTTGTTCACGTCCACGCCGCCCTCTTTTTCGGCGATTTCCTTGTACCGACGTCGGGCCCGCTCCTCGGGATCGGCATCCAGATAGAATTTGAAGGTCGCATCCGGGAACACCACCGACCCGATATCACGGCCCTCCATCACCAGATTCCCGAACGAACGGGTCTCCCGCAGACGGTCGACCATGAACGTCCGAACCTCCGGAATGACGGCGATATTCGCGACGCGTTCGCGTACGGGTTCCGACCGCAACTGGTCCGTCGGATCCTCGTCATCAATCGTGAACCGGACGACCAGGTCCTCCATAAAGAACTTCCAGGCCGAGTTTTGCATCAGCACGATAACCTTTTGCGCATCCCGCACATCCACGTTCTCCCGGACGGCTTTCCAGGTCATCCCCCGATACAGGGCGCCGGAATCCACATACACGAAAGCCAGACGCTGCGCGGCCTCACGCGACACGGTGGATTTCCCCGATGCGGAGGGGCCGTCAATGGCCACCACCATGCTGTTCTCGTTATTCGACATGAGCTCCCAATCGTTTCAGGTCATCCCAGAATCCGGGATATGACGTTTCAATACAAGCGATATTGTTGATCGTCAGCGGTTTCGCGGCAAAGAGCGCGAGAATGGCCATCGACATGGCGATCCGGTGATCGCCGAAGCTGTTCACCGTCGCGCCCGCGCTGATCCGGCACGGCCCGTGCACGACCATCCCGTCCTTCATCTCCTCGACATCGACGCCCAGCGCGCGCAGATTCACGCACATGGAATAGATCCGGTCGGATTCCTTGACGCGCAACTCATAGGCGTCCTTGATCACCGTCTCGCCCTCGGCCAGCGCCCCGGCCACCGCCAGGATCGGCAATTCATCGATCAGGTTCGGAATCTCCTCGCCGCCGATCACCGTCCCTTTCAGGCGGGCGCCGGAAACCCTGATCTGGCCGACCGGTTCCTCCACTTCGGATTTCGAGCGCGCGGCGGATATCTTGATCCGCGCCCCCATCCGCTTCAACACGTTCAACAAGGCCGTGCGCCGCGGATTCAACCCGACATCCTTGATGGTCAGCGAGGCCTTGCGATTGGCCGCGGCCGCCACCAGCCAGAACGCCGCCGACGAAAAATCACCCGGGATCGCCCAGTCGCGGCTCGCCAGTCCCGGACCGCGAGCGCCGAACCCTTCGAGCGAAATCTTCAGCCCATCCATCGTCACCGGGATCCCCAGCGTCTGGAACAGACGCTCCGTATGATCTCGTGTCGGTTGCGGTTCCGTGATGACGGTCGTACCGGCCGCATGCAGGGCGGCGAGCAGGACGCAGGACTTCACCTGCGCCGAGGCCACGGGCAGATCGTACGTGATCCCCTTCAATTCGCCTCCCTGGACCCGGATCGGCGCGCGCCCGGCGTCGCCGATCAGTTCGATCTGCGCGCCCATTCGCGCCAAGGGCTCCTGAATGCGCGTCATCGGGCGCGAACGCAGTGATTCATCGCCGGTCAGCACGACCGGGACGTTGAAACCGGCGACGAAACCGCTCAGCAACCGCATCGCCGTGCCTGAATTGCCCATATCCAGCGGGCCGGCCGGCTGCATGATCCGGCCGCTGGTGCCCTGGATATGCAGGGCGCCGTCTCGCGAGAAATAACTCCGCGCGCCCAGCGCCTCCATGCCGCGAACCAGCGAAATGCAGTCCGAACTCTGAAGAAAGTTGCGGACGGTGGACGTGCCCTTCGAAATGGAGGCCAGCAGAGCGATACGATGGGAAATGCTCTTATCGCCGGGAACGGACAACGATCCGCCGAGGCGAGCGCAGGGATGCACCGTCGCCGTATTGGACATGATGACTTTCTTGAACGATACCATGTTGGCCTTATACCACGATCGTTTCGAGTTTCGATATTCGAATTTCGGATTTTCAGGAAGCCGGACTGTTCTTCATCAACTCCCGGCGCAGGGCCCGGCTGTGCTCGAGGAAATGCTTTACGCCCTCGAAATTGGCACTTCCGATATCCGCGATCAGCTCGTCGAGTTCCCCGCGTAACGCTTTGAGCTCCTCGATCAACGCCCGCGGATTCGTGGAAACGATGTCGTGCCAGACGTCCGGCGAACCGTCCGCCA
>CAYRPR010000057.1:0-2663 GCA_964425945.1 uncultured Verrucomicrobiota bacterium
GCTTTCGAGATAGTCATCGACGGGATAAATCTTCTCGATGAACCGGTTGGATTGCGTACGGTATCGAATCGCCAGCAGGGTTCGACCCTCGTGCTCCGTCCACTGGCTCGTAACTTCCGTTCGGCCGACCGGAATCCGGCCCCAGTATACCTGATAGACCAGGCGCTCCCCGACCGGGAACCACAGTTCCGGCACATCCGTGATGGGCTCATCCGGCGGGACATCGGCCCGGCCCGCCGCCGCGCAGAGACACAGCGCGGCACAGATGATCGATGCAATCTTCACCACTCGTTCAGACATTTTTCGATACTCCCCCGTCTCAACCGGCCATGCGCCGCGCCGGCGCCTTTCCATCTCCAACCAGTTTCAGCACCAGAAGTTCAAGAAGAATGGAACCCGGCACGCCGCTGCTGACCATCATCTCATGGCTTCTTACGATTTCCGCCTGCCCCGCCAGCAGTTCCCGCGGGCTGTACCGGGCGGCCTGCTGCAACAGCAGCAGCGTACGATACGGATGAGTCTTGCGCGGATCCTTCTTCATCGACCCCAGCGCTCGCTCGCCGTCGGCGCCGCCCGTCCAGACCGCCTTCTGGTACCGCCCCTGTTCCTCGATACGCACCCATCCCCGCCGTCGACAGTCATCAAGCAGTAACAAGTCGCGGAACCGGCCCTCCAATCCGATGACCAAGCCGACTTCCGACTCCTTCTGAAACAACAACTGACGCAGAACCAGCAGGGCGCGACGCAGTTCGCGGCGTCCCACCGCATCCGCCAGATCCCACGCTACGGATTCCCGCGACGACGATACGATGGCTTGCACATCGTCATCCCGGATATCCTTGCGATCGCCGAGGTATAGATACAGCTTCTCCGCTTCCTGTTCAATCTGCCTCGTATCCGGCCCCGTCTTTTCGATGAAACGCTCCACCACGTCGCCGGATACGGGCCGGAGCCCCCGCGCGCGAAAGGCCTCCAACGCGTAATCCCGGGCCCGTTCATCCGCCTGTTCGGTGCGTTCCGGCGTCGCGTACTGGACGACCTGCCCCGCCGCCTGACACGCCTTGAAAAAGGCCGTACGGCCATCAACCTTCGCCGCGCTGACCACGAGGATCTGGTCGGCCTGTAACCCTTTCTTGATCAGTTGCGTCAGATGCTCGATCTCGTCCTTCACCTCCCGCGATCTTCCAACGACGGAATCGTTCAGGAAATTCACGTCGCGGAACCAAACCACTTTCCGGCCTCCGAAGAAGCCCACGGTCTGCAGGGCGCCGAGGCAGGCGCGGACGGATGCCACCGCCTCCGCGACGACATCCACGCGACCGTCGATGATCTCCAGTCCCAACGCCTGATCCGATTCGGGGCAGAGAGCCTGCACCCACTCCTTCGCCTTGCGCCCGACCAGATAGTCGTCGTCTCCATATACGAGATAGAGCGATGAACCCGCCTGGACGGTCGTTCCGCCCCCCGGAGTTTTCGGTTTCGTCGATTTCTGCGCCATGGTGCCGTTACGGGTTGGTCCGGTTCAGTTCCTGATCCGCCTGTTTCATTATCATCGCCACATCGTCATCGATGCAATCAAATTGGGCGGTCACCACCTGTTTCCAGTCCGCCCGGGATCGCGTCATGGCCTGAATAAAGGATCCGGCGCGGTCCGGGCCGATCCGGTCAAGGATCGCCCGTGTCAACGCCGCCGCCTGTCGATAGAACGTCCCGACCGCCTCGGCCGATCCGGGGTACGTGTTCAGGGCGGTCAGACGATCCCAGGGCAGAACGTATTCATAATCCAGCGGTTCCTGTTCCCGGTACAATTGCCGGCTCTTCGTCTCCTGGTAAGCGCGGGCGATATCCCAGCCCCACGCGACGGCCAGCCCTTCGTCGAGCCAGATCGGCACGCGGCCGCCATGTTTCCGCCACAGCGCAAAATGCACCATCTCATGCGGGATGTCGATATATCCGGAAGGTCGCCGGCGATCCCGCAGAATGAATATCTCGTGGTCCCGGTGAAACGCCAATCCGTCCTCGCGGCGGTCCGATCGGCGTATCAGTTCGGTCCATGTGGTTTCGCTTTCAATGATGTAGATGTGCGCCTTGCGCCCGCCGGCCGCAAGGCCCAACCGCTCCGTCACCGCGCCATAGGCATACTCGGTTTCTTCGGCCACGGCCGCCAGGCGGGCATGGGATGACGCGTGATAAATAAAACCCCGGCTCTCCGCATGCAGCCAGGACCGATCCCGCCCGCGAACGATTTTCCGGGCTTCACGCGACTGATGCTGATCCGATAATTCACGCCACGAACGCATTTCGTACAACGGGGCGGGATCGGCGATCGTTAGACCACCGGAACCAATGACCAGATAGGCAATTGCTGCAAAACGAATGATGATGTTACTTCCTCCCGGCGCCCACGCTTAGTCGTTTGACACCGCTCCGTCGCCTGATATCATCCTCACTGTAATGAATCCTGCCCTCCTTGTCACGACGCGAACCCCGGGGGCCCCGAGGCCATGAAACGCATCTGGGCGCCGTGGCGCATGGAGTATATCCTGCAGGACAAACAACCGGGTTGCTTTCTCTGCGACCTGATCCAGGCCGACGCCGATCGCGAGAACCTCGTCCTGAAGCGCGGCGAACGGTGCATCGTCGTGATGAACCGCTATCCGTAC
>CAYRPR010000057.1:2673-9161 GCA_964425945.1 uncultured Verrucomicrobiota bacterium
GCATGGCGACGCGCCGGAATCCCTGTCCGCCGAGGAATCCGCGGATCTGTGGTCGCTCACCACGCGGTCCCTGCGCGTATTGAAGGACACCATCCGCCCGGACGGCTTCAATGTCGGAATCAATCTCGGCAAGGTCGCCGGCGCCGGTCTCGAGGAACATCTCCACGCGCACATCGTACCCCGCTGGAACGGCGACACCAACTTCATGCCGGTCGTGTCGGAAACCAAGGTCATGCCGCAGGGGCTGTGGGCGTTGTGGGACCAGCTCAAGCCCGCCTTTGACAAGGCATAAATCCGAAACAAATCAGAAATTCGAATGTTTAAAACGTAGCGCTCGCGCGACGTGAGAGCGACGGCGGGGCGCCGCACTCCAAGGCGCTGGCGCAAAGAATGCCCACCAGTCACTTTGCCCGCGCGGGCCGACATCCTCCCCGTTTCGTATTTTCTGTATTTTCCCCTTTTGCTTCGAATTTCGATATTCGGATTTCGGGTTTTCCTACCAGTAATACTTAAACCAAGACGCGTCGGCGTGGTAATGCGCCGTCAAGGATTCGATGCGTTTCTTCTCCTCCTCCGTCAGCGGGGCATGCCCCGCCGCGATACGCACATTCTCCTCCAACTGGTCCCGCGTTGTGATGCCGACGATCGCCGTACTTACCGGCAGGGAGAAGACATACTCGAGCGCATCGCGCATCCGGGTCAGGCCGTCCGGACGAAAAATGCGGCCGTGCGCCGGCACCTTCATGGCGATGATGCCCATCGCCTTCTCCACCGCCGTCTCCAGCAGGTCCGTCTGAAACGGCAAATGGTGAATATCCGCCGCGTTGAGCGACATGAGGATGCAATCGAAGTCGTACCGTAGAATTCCTTCGCGCAGGACCGCCGGATCGCGATGGCCCGTGATGCCGATATGGCGAATGACGTGCGCATCCCGAAGGCGCTCCATGGCATGGATCGCGCCGCCGTCGCCGAAGACCCGCTCGAGATCGTCGCGGGTTCGCACATTATGGAGCTGGTACAGATCCAGCCGATCGGTCTGAAGCCGGCGCAGGCTCGCTTCGATCAGGCGCATGGTCCCGTCATAGGTCCGGTCGTGCGTCTTGCTGGCCAGGTAGACCTCCGTCCGGCGTTCGCGCATCACTTCACCGATATTCGTCTCGCTGATCCCCTGGCCGTAGGAAGGCGCGGTATCGATGTAATTGACCCCCAGATCAATCGCCCGATGGATGATTTCCTCGGAGGCATCGCGCTTCCCCCGCTGTTCCAGTGTGGATTGCCCGCCCAAACTGAATAGCCCGACCTGATGACCGGTCCGGCCCAGCGGCCTGTGAGACATGGTGCGGGTTGGAGAACGGGATGCGGCGGGCGAACGATACAGACCAAGACCCGCCGCCGCCGCCAGCGCGGATCGGATGAAGTCGCGTCTCTTCATCCTTTAATATATCATGTATTCAGATCCCGCGCAAATTGCGCGGGGATGAAAACGACGCACGATACAGGACCGTGCAACGGCGTCGGTCGTCAGCGATCACGCAAGGCTGTGCGGAAGGCCGCATAACTGCACGCGACCAGCGCCGCTCCGCTCGCCACCATCGATGTCACCAATACAACTGTTGTAGCCATGGTTATCTCCAAATCCCGGTTGATAGAGGCCATGCAATACAGCAGGGATAATGCCAAGGTCCGGACAAGTCACGGCTCGGTCTCGCACCCGCTTTCATTACCATTTCTAAATACACTTGTTACACTGGCAGATAAGGACGGGGGGCATTGGGCCTATGATCGGGGCGTCCCCTATGGTCGGTCGCAGTATCGCGACGAACTTCTCATCGCTGAGGGGCGGATCCGGCGGGTTCTTCACCCCCGTCTTTCCCGTCCTGGGCATCGCGGGGCGGCTCATTCAGGCTGTGTTCCCACACTTTGGCGTATTTCACGGCAACCCCGAAGGCGCTGATGAGGGCAATGAGATAACCGCGGCGTCCGTCGAGGAATCCCCCCTTGAGCATATAGCCCTTGAAGAAGCGCCACGGGGGACGAAACAGAAAATCCCACCACTGGAACCGGGCGCCGTCCGCGTACTTTGCGCGGGCGGAAATCGAGCTGAACCGATTTACGGTTTCGATATGCTCCCAGATCCCATCGTAGGTGTAATGCCAAAGCGCATGCTTCAGGGTCTTGACCGCTCCATCCACGACAACCTGGTGGTGCGGCTCCTCGCCGATGATGGTGCCCCGGTCCTTCCGGAACAGTCGCAGTTTGATATCGGGATACCACTCACCGTGTTCGATCCATTTCCCGAGATAATAGACTTTCCGCGGGAAGCGGTATCCCTGATAGTGGCCCGCGCTATCGAGTTCAAATTCACGGAGGATCTCGTCACGCAGGACCATCGGCACGACCTCGTCCGCATCCAGAAACAATACCCACGGATGGTGGGCGATCTGTTGAATCAACTTGCGCTGGCCGATATACCCCTGCCATTTGTGTTGATGCACCTGGTCGGTGAATTGGCGGCAAATCTCGACGGTGCGGTCCGTGCTGAAACTGTCGACGACAATAATTTCGTCGCACCAAGCCAGACTCTTCAGGCACCGCTCAATATTCTGCTCTTCATTGAACGTGATGACACAGGCTGATATCTTCTCACGCATGGCCGGCCGAGCTCCCGTTCATATTTCCGCCCGCAGTTGTTCACACGCCTCAAATGCCTGATCCGGGGTGATGGATGCAAGCGTTTCCTGCGCCGCGCGCGAGTGGCGCGCGATGTCACGACGGCGCACGGCGCTGTTCTGCAGGATGCGTCGCCGGGCGCCAAGCGGCCCGGTTTTGGCCGGATTGGTGGCGCCATACAGGGCCACCACCGGCACGCCCAGGGCGGACGCCACGTGCATCCCCCCGCTGTCGTTGGCCACCACCAGGTCGCAGGCGCCGAGGACGGCCGCCCATTCATCCAGGCCCGTCCGGCCGGCCAGACTGATGGCCCGATCACCGCCGGCCGCCGAGCGAACGGTTTCGCATAGATCCTGCTCGTCCGCCGTGCCGAGCACCACCAGCCCCGCGCCCCACTCGGCAACCAAACGACGTCCCAGTTCCGCGAAATGGGCCGTCGGCCACCGCTTCGACGGACCGCGCGCGGCGCCTGGAATCACGCCGATGCGGTACGACGGCAAGCCGTCCAGCCAGGCGCCCGCCCGCTCCCGCAATGCATCCGGTATCACGAGCCGCGGAGGATCCAGCGGGGCATGGAGACGCTCCGGCATCAGAAGCTGCACGTACTCGTACGCTTGATGTCGATCCAGCAGATCCTCGCCGGGCCGCGTTACGCGCGTCAGCATCCAATCCCGTTGGTGACCCGGCATGCCGATGCGTTCCGGGACACGGGCCAGCCAGGGAATACTCGCCGACCGCAGGGAGTGAGGAAGGACGTACGCCCGATCGCAGGCGCACCGCGCCACCTCGCGCCCGGAAAGCCAGGCCCCTCGCAGACCGGCGCGCAGGAGCACGACATGATCCGGCACATCGCTCAGGCTCCACAAGGCGCGGAGGCCCGGTTTGATGAGCAGCGTGATCCGATGGTCCGGATGCGCCGCGCGGTAGGCTTGCAGGGCCGGAAGTGTCATGATGGTGTCGCCCACCCAGTTCACCCCGCATACCAGAATGTGCGCCGCGCGGGTCATGACCGGATCACTGGAAACATATTCGGAGGATATGCTCGTTGAAGGCCTCCGCTCCGCTCAGGAGTTCGATTTCGACCCGAAGGAAATAGATCGGGATGTCCCGCCGCTCGATCAACGGAAACCGTACCGCGTCCTTTTCCGTGGTAATAATCGCCTCCGCCCCGCACTCGATGCTCCGGTTGATCAGGTCGATGATCTCCTGCTGCGTGTAGCGATGGTGATCGGCGTACCGCTGTTGGAAAATCAACTCGACCCCCAGCCGCTTCAGCTCGTCCTCGAACCCCTGCGGTACGGCGATGCCGGACACAGCCGCCGCCCGCATGCCCTTCATCTTCTCCAGTTCGACCACTTCGCCGGTAAACACATTCTTCAGATGCCGCGGACAATGCCGGCATTCGGATATCTCGGCGTCCCGGTTCAACTCGCGCAGCTGGCGCTTCAGTTCGGTGGCGCCGTCGCCGTTGGATTTCGTGATGAAGATGAAGTGGGCGCGCTTGATGTTGCGCGCGGGTTCCCTCAACAGGCCGCGCGGCAGGACGTGGCCGTTTCCGAAGGGATTCGTCCGGTCCACCAGCACGATATCGTGCCGGTGTTTCAGGGACAGATACTGGAAACCGTCATCGAGAATCAGCGTGTCGCATCCCAGCCTCTGGATGGCGTACTGGCCCGACTTGACGCGGTTCTTATCCACGAGTACCGCCACTTGCGGCAGATTGGACGCCAACATGTAGGGCTCATCGCCGCTGGTGCTGGAATCGAGCAAGAGCCGCTCACCGTCGGACACCACGAGCGGCTCGCTGCTACGGCCGGCCTTCATGAAAAGCCGCTGCCAGAACGGCGGTTTGACCCGCTTATAACCCCGGCTCAGAATGGCGACTTTCCGGCCCTGCCGTTGAAGGGACCGGGCGAAGACCTCCACAACCGGCGTCTTACCCGTCCCGCCCACGGTCAGGTTGCCCACGCTCAGCACCTGACACCCGAGGGCATGATGCCGCTTGAGTCCGTGCCGATAGAGCCATAGACGCAACTGCACCAGTCCCCCGAACAGGTGGGACAACTGCTTCAGTGACCAGCGCATGAACGCCGCCCGCTTCCCCCTGCGACGCCCCTCGACGACATCCAGCAGATACGACTCAAGTTGTTCCAGTCTGTTCTCAGCCACAATCGGCCTTCCCGGCTAGGTTGCCAAAATAAACGTTCATGATGCCATTATCTGATTTCTATCGTCAAGTTGACGTGGGCGAGGCACACTCTTTTTCGCGATATCGCGCTGAGCCAACGCCACATGACACACGAGCCAACCATCCGAATCATGCCGGACAACTGGTTGCGACCCATCCCGATGGAACGCCATTTCCCGGCCAGCCGCCCCCTCGAGGTGGATGTGGGGTGCGGCAAAGGACGCTTTCTGCTCGCGCGCGCCGCGGCGCATCCCGATGTGAATTACCTGGGCATCGACCGGATGCTCCGCCGCATCCGCAAGGTGAACAACAAGGCGATCCGCTTGAAGTTGGACAACGTCCGGGTCCTGCGCATGGAAGCCTATTACGCCGTCACCTATCTGATCGCGCCGGCAAGCGTCGCCGTGTATTACATCCTGTTCCCGGATCCCTGGCCGAAGAAGAAGCACCACGACCACCGGCTGTTCAACCCCGCCTTTATCGAGGCGCTGCATCGCACCCTGATTGACGGCGGCGTGATCCATTTTGCCACCGATCATCTTCCCTATTATGAGGAGGTGCGAGCGCGCCTGGCGGACCCGCGTCGCTTCGAGGAAACAGATCCGCTGGTTCCGGCGCCGGAAGAGCAGACCGATTTCGAACGGTACTACGTGGAACGCACCCGCATCGGTCGCTGTTCCTTCATAAAGAAGACGTAGACGCGACCGTCATCCGACGGGAATGATCTCCTCGTCCTCGTCCACTCCGTCGTCATCCGCGGGTTCCGGTTCCTCCGCTTCGACCGGGACGGGCGGGACCGGTTCCTGCCCGCCGTCGTCGTCGCCCGCCACGGCATCCGTCTCGTCCGGTGTCGCCTCAACCGTCGCCCCATCCGCCGGTCCGGCCGTCGGCCCAGACGTCGGCTCGACCGCACGACGCAGGTGCGCCTGCCAGAAACGGCGCGGCGCGAATTTCTGATCCTGCGGTTTGCCGTCGGCGAATACGATCAACCGATAGCCCACCAGCTCTCCGCCCATCTCCGTAAAAATCACGTCCACCGGAACGGTGATCAGCGCTTCCCACACGGTCAGATTCGGATCGTCGGCCGGGAGACGACGCGTTTCGCGTTGCAGGCTCGTGGTCATGATGACCGGCTCCGCGTCCTCGGCGCCTTCCGGCTCGCTGAACCACGCGGCCAGCACCACGATACTTTCGGGCGTGACGTCCGCCCGCATCTGATGCAGCCGTACCCGGAGCGTATGGGTCAGCGTATCGGCCTTGCTGAGCCGGATGCTGGATATGGTCAGACCGCCGGAAGGCGCAATGGCCTTGCGCTGCGCCCAGGCGAGTCGATTTTCTTCGTCGATCACCCAATCCGTTGGAATCCCGGGGTAGGTCTCGGGGGCCGGTGCGGTTCGCGGGCGCGCCCCCACCTCCTGTTCCAGCCACTCCAGGTCGTCCGCCGGTTCGGCCGTGGCCGTCGAGATCAGCGGATCGGCACGCCAGTAGAGAAACAGGCTCGCCAATAGAACGACTTCAAAGAGAATGATCAACGCCACCGCGATCATCGTCACATTCTGGAATTTCCCGCGGCGACGACGTTCCGTCGCCGCGGCGCCCTGGATGCTCTGGTACAGGATACGCGTCGGCC
>CAYRPR010000058.1:0-9149 GCA_964425945.1 uncultured Verrucomicrobiota bacterium
TCCGGTTGCGCTGGAGGGCGGGGATCGGGTGGAGCGGGTGATCCTGGAGAAAAACGCGTTATGCGGCGAACCCGGGCAACAGTACGCCGTTCCGACCGGCGAGCAGGAGACGATTGCGTGCGGCCTGGTTATCAGTTCCATCGGATACCACGGCGAGCCCTTGCCGGGGGCGCCGTTTGACGAAGGGCGGGGGATCATCCCCAATGACCAGGGACGGGTACTGCGGAACGGCGCACCGTGGCCCGGCGTGTATGTGGCCGGCTGGATCAGGCGAGGGGCGCGCGGATTGATCGGACACAACAAACGGGATGCGACGGAACTCATTCAGGTCCTGCATGAGGATCTCACCGGCGGCTCACTGCATCGGGACGCCGATCCGGACGCGCTGATCGGCGGGCTGAAATCACGTGTTGTGCGTATCGTCCGCTATGCCGACTGGCAGCGCATTGATCGCGCGGAAATCGAGCGGGGTCACGCCGCGGGCAGGCCGCGCGAGCGGTTCACGTCGGTGGATGAAATGTTAAGACTCCTATGAATGCTGGCGTGAAGCGACTGGCGTTCGTCTTGCATTCCGGCGTCGGGGGCCGTAGGGTGACGCCTTTCCTGAAAACCGGGTGAACTATGCAGTGGTTGTTGCGAAAAATCATCAGCACGAAGAACCAGCGGGACATCAAGCGGATGCGACCGCTGGTCCAGCGCATGAACGACTTGGAACGGGAATACCAGGCCCTGTCCGATGACGCGCTGAAGGCGAAAACGGAAGCGTTCAAGAAGCGCCTGGCGGATGGCGCGACGCTCGACGAGATCCTGTGTGAGGCCTTCGCGGCGGTCAAGAACGCCTGCCGGAGACTGGTCGGACAGACGGTTACGGTAACCGGCAACGACTTGAAATGGGATATGGTGCCGTTTGATGTCCAGCTCATGGGCGGCATCGTGCTGCATCAGGGCAAGATCGCGGAAATGGCCACGGGCGAGGGCAAGACGCTGGTGGCCACCATGCCGGTCTACTTGAACGCGCTGAGCGGCAAGGGGGTGCATGTCGTGACGGTCAATGACTACCTGGCCAAGCGCGACTCTGAATGGATGGGCGCGGTGTACCGGTATCTCGGCCTGACGGTCGGGTGCATTCAGAACGGCATGGTGCCGGATGAACGCCGCGTCGAGTACGGCCGGGATATCACCTATGGCACCAACGCCGAGTTCGGTTTCGATTACCTGCGCGACAACATGGCGTTCCGCCCGGAAGACCGCGTGCAGCGCGAGTACAATTACGCGGTGGTCGACGAAATCGACAGCATCCTGATCGACGAGGCGCGTACGCCGCTGATCATTTCCGGTCCGGCCCCGTATCCGACGCGCCAGTACCAGGATTATCGCGCGCGGGTGGAGCGGCTCGTGCGCCAGCAACGCGAATTGTGCAATCGCTTCGTGCGAGAGGCCCGCGAAGCGCTCGAGGCCGGCGACGAGGAGACCGCGCAGGTCCTGATGTATCAGGTCAACCAGGGCATGCCGAAAAACAAGGCGCTGCTGGAGTTGATCGAGGATCCCGCGCGCCGCCGTCTGCTGGAAAAGATCGACGCGATGATGTTGACGGACATGCACAAGGAGCGCGGCCGGGAATTGCGCGAGGAATTGTTCTTCACCATCGACGAAAAGGGCCATGACGCGAATCTGACGGAAAAAGGCAGTGCGGCGCTGAGTCCGGATGATCCGGACGCGTACCTGCTTCCGGACCTGGTTTCCGGCCTGGCGGAGCTGGACGGCCGGACCGACCTGACCAACGAGGAGAAACTGGCCAAGCGCCAGGAACTGCAACAGCACTTCACGGAGAAGAGCGAACGCATTCACGCCGTCGATCAGTTGATCCGCGCCTACTGTGTTTATGAGCGCGATGTCGAATACGTCGTGCAGAACAACCAGGTCATTATCGTCGACGAGAATACAGGGCGCCTGATGCCGGGGCGCCGGTGGAGCGATGGATTGCACCAGGCCGTTGAGGCGAAGGAGGGCGTCAAGATCGAGCGCGAGACCCAGACGCTCGCCACCATCACGATCCAGAATTACTTTCGCATGTACGCGAAACTGTCCGGCATGACCGGCACGGCGGAAACCGAAGCCGACGAGTTCAACCAGATCTACAAACTGGACGTGGTGGTGATTCCCACCAACCGGCCCGTGCGCCGCGTGGACAGCAACGACATGATCTACAAGACGCTTCGCGAGAAGTACGGCGCGATCATCGATGAAATTCGCGAATGCCACGAGCGTGGCCAGCCGGTGCTGGTCGGCACGATTTCGGTGGATATCTCGGAATTGCTGAGCCGGATGCTCAACAAGCAGAAGATCCCGCACAACGTGCTGAACGCGAAGAATCACCAGCGCGAAGCCGAAATCGTGTCGCGCGCGGGTCAACCCGGCGCCGTCACGATTGCGACGAACATGGCGGGACGCGGTACCGACATCAAGCTGAGCGAGGGCGTGGTACACGTTCCCCGTGACGTCATCACATCGCAACTCCGCCTGGACGACAAGTATCAGGACGGCCGGACACTGCGCCAGCTGTTGCTGGAGAAACCCTGCGGCCTGCACGTGATCGGAACGGGCCGGCACGAATCCCGCCGGATCGATCGACAGCTGCGCGGCCGGTGCGCGCGCCAGGGCGATCCGGGATCGTCTCGTTTTTACGTGTCGCTGGAGGACGACCTGATGCGCCTGTTCGGTTCCGACCGGATCTCCGGCATCATGGAGAAGCTCGGTATCGAGGAGGGACAGGTCCTCGAACACCCGTGGCTGAATCGTTCCATCGAGCGCGCCCAGCGCCGCGTCGAACAGCAGAACTTCTCCATTCGCAAACGCACGCTGGAATACGACGACGTCATGAACAAACAGCGCGAAATCATTTACGGATTCCGGGCGGAGGTTCTGACGTCCGGGGATGCCCGTCCGCATCTGCTGGACATCGTGGAGGATGTCGTGGCCGGCAGGGCGGAGGATCTGGCCGGGGATGAGCGGCCGGAAGCGCTCGACGAGTTTGTTCAGTGGACGAACGTCACCTTCCCCGTCGGCCTCAAGAAGGCGGACGTCGAATCGCACCGGGCGGATGCGGATGAGGTGACAAGCCTGGTGGCGGATCGCGTACGCGAAGCGTACGAGTTGAAGGTCAAGAGCGAGAATCCGGATGCGCTCAAGATGCTGGAGCGTCACATCATCATTCAATCCATCGACACGCATTGGCAGGAGTATCTGCGCGGTATGGATGCCTTGCGGCAGGGCGTAGGCCTGCGGGCATATGGCCAGCGCGATCCCCTGGTCGAGTACAAGCACGAGGCCTATGAGATGTTCTCGCAGTTGATGGACCAGATCAAGACCGAGGTGGCCTCGCGCATCTTCCGGTCGGCGACGTCGCTGGGCGCCTTTGAAACGTTCCTGTCGTCCCTTCCGCGCATGGCCGTGCATCAGGAGGCGTCGGCGTTGGATCAACAGCGCACGGCGGCCCGCATGGCGGCCGGCGCTTCCGCCGGCGGCGGGGGCGCGGCGGACGAGGCGTTCCAGTCCGCGATGCAAGCCGCGACGCCCGTGCGGCGGGACGCGCCGAAGGTCGGACGCAATGATCCCTGCCCCTGCGGAAGCGGCAAGAAGTACAAGAAGTGCTGTGGGGCGGGCAAATAGCTGATGAACGTTCAACGTGTAGCGTTCAACGTTCCGCGTCACCGCGGTGCGGCAAGCGGCCACTTGGCGGCATCGCCGCCGACGTGGCAACGTTCAATGTTCCTGGCTCGCCGAATCCTTCCCTGGCTGGCCGCCGGGATATCCGGCCTTCTGCTGTATACCGCCTTCCCGCCGCTCGAATGGCATGAATCCGCCTGGATCGCGCTGGTACCGCTCATCCTGATCGCCCGGTTTGTCGATCCGGCGCGTGCCTTGCGGATGGGGGTGTTGGCCGGCTTCCTCTTCTGGCTGTTCTCGATCCAGTGGCTGACGCGCGTCACGACGGGCGGCATGATCGCGTTGTCGATGTATTGCGCCTTGTTCTGGGGCCTGTTCGCGCTCTGCGCCGCCCGGATCATGCGGTGGACCGGCACGGGGCGATGGCGGCCGCATTTCGTTCTGATCCTGGTTGTGCCGTTGGTTTGGGTGGGACTGGAATTTATCCGATCGACCTTCCTGACCGGTTTTCCGTGGCATCCGCTGGGCGTGAGCCAGTACCGTAAGATCGCGCTGATCCAGATCGCTTCCTGGGGCGGTGTGTACGCCGTGTCCTATGTGGTCGTGCTCGTCAACGTCGCAATCGCGCTGACGATCAACCGGTATGTCGAAGCCCGTGGCCGCGTGGGACGCCAGCCGCATCCGGAACTGATCTTCGGTTTTCTGGTCCTGGCGCTCGTCATCGCATCGGGCTATCGCTCAATGCGCGCGGCGGAGCCGGGCGGGCCGACCGTGCGCGCATCATTGATCCAGCCGAATATCCCGCAATACGAGAAGTGGTCGGAGGAGTTCGTGGATCATATTTACGACCGGCTATACACGCTGACCCAATGGTCGCTGGTGGCGGGGGAAGCGGATCTGGTGGTCTGGCCGGAGACGGCCGTTCCAGATTACATCCGCAGCAGCGAACGATCCTATGAGCTGGTGTACAAGCTCGCGCAACAGGGGGCGGCGATCCTGGTCGGCTCGATGGATGTCGAGTGGCGGGATGACGGGCCGCCGCGCTATTACAACAGCTCCATGCTCTTCGACCGGAACGCGGATCTGATGGCGACGTACGACAAACAGCATCTGGTCATTTTCGGCGAGTACGTTCCACTGGACGAGTATATTCCGTTCATGCAGGCGATGACGCCCATCGAGGCCAGTTTCGACGCCGGTTCCACCAGCACGGTGTTCCGCATGAACCAGCCGGACGTGGCGTTCTCGGTATTGATCTGCTTCGAAGATACGGTGCCGCGGTTGTCGCGTCGCGCCGTGCGGAACGGCGCGCGCCTGCTGATCAACCAGACGAATGATGCGTGGTTTGATCCGTCCATCGCGTCATGGCAGCACATGACGCACTCTGTTTTTCGCGCGGCGGAGAATCGCGTGCCGCTTCTCCGGTGCGCGAACACCGGTGTATCCTGCGCGATTGACCGTTTTGGCCGGATTCGGGATCTACTGGCCGATGATCGGGGGCGGACGGCCATTGCGGGTTTCAAGACGGCGGAGGTCCGGGCATCGCGCGAGGACATGGCATTGACGTTTTACACGCGTTACGGTGATATCTTCGCATGGACCGGTGTGGCGGCGTTGGCCGTGGTGTGTGTGGGCATGTACCGGGAGCGGGGCGGGTCGCATGAATGATAGATCGAGCATACGCATTGGCATTTTGACGATCTCCGATCGGGCAAGCCGGGGCATCTACTCGGATCGATCCGGCCCGGCGATCGTTGAGGCCTTGCGCGACTATCTCCGGAGCGAGTGGGAATCGGTCTGCCGCGTGATCCCGGATGAGCGCGACGCCATCGAGCGGGAGTTGATCCGGATGACGGACGCGGAAGGCTGCTGTCTGGTTCTGACGACGGGCGGCACGGGGCCTGCGGCGCGCGATGTTACGCCCGAGGCTACGGAAGTGATATGCCACAAAATCCTGCCGGGTTTCGGTGAAGAGATGCGCCGCGTGTCGTTGCAGTATGTACCGACCGCCATTCTGTCGCGGCAGGTCGCCGGTGTCCGCGGGGCTTCCCTGATCATCAATCTGCCCGGCAAACCGAAATCGATTCGTGAGTGCTTGGACGCCGTGTTTCCCGCCGTGCCGTACGCCATCGATCTGATTGGCGGCCCGCGCCTGGAGTGTCACGAGAACGTGATGAAGATATTCCGCCCTGAAACCTGAAACCTGAAACCGGAGATCCAGCTTATGAGCACGATATTTTCCAAGATCCTCAAGGGCGAGATACCCTGTCACAAACTCGCGGAGGATGACCGGTACCTGTCGTTTCTGGATGTGCGGCCGATCAATCCGGGCCACGCGCTGGTCATTCCCAAGAAGGAGGTCGATTACATCTTCGACCTCGATGATGATCTGTACACCGGTCTTTTCCAGTTCGCCAGGCCGATCGCGCGTGCGATTGAGAAATCGGTGACTTGTGAGCGGATCGGGATCATCGTGGCGGGCCTGGAGGTCCGGCATACCCACGTGCATCTGGTGCCGATATCGAGCGTGGGGGACATTAATTTCGCGAAGGCCCGGCCTGCCGCGGCCAAGGACCTGGCCGAGCTGGCCGTCCGGATACGATCCAACCTCCAGAAATAGTGCAAGGAAATTTCCTGTTTTGGGGGCTTGATCCGGCGGGGGTGCTGCGGTATATAGTGCCCGCGTAATCAGGTTGTCCTATGTACCGGGAATCATCTCATAGCAGAAGGGACTTTTTGCGCGCGTCGCTGATGGCGGCGCCGGCCGCGATGCTGTTGCCCGCTTGGGCGGTGGCCGATGAGGCGCCGCTGTCCCAGCCGTTGGATCTTGGATTCCTGCGTACCCAAGTGCCGTTGCTGGGGCGGGATACGTGGACGCGGGTGGCCCCCCGGACGTGGCGTATGCGCGAGGCGTCGCTGGAGAAGTACAACCGCATCACGGTGCATCATGACGGGTGCGTCGTGAACAAGCACACGTCGGTCGGCGAGGTGGCCCGGGATTTGGACGGCATTCTGGGCGGCCACCTGAAGCGCAATTTCGGTGATATCGGGTATCATTTCGCCGTGGATTACGCCGGGCGGGTCTGGGAAGCGCGCTCCCTGTCGTACTGGGGCGCCCATGTGTCCGGACATAACGAGAACAACATCGGCATCGTGCTGCTTGGTAATTTTGAGGAGCAGACGCCGTCCACCGATCAACTCGATTCGCTGAATCATTTGGTCGTTCTGTTGCGGCAGCATTTTGACATATCGCGGGGGCGGGTGTACGGGCATATCGAACTCGGGCGGACGCTGTGTCCGGGCCGGTACCTGTATCCAAGCGTTGCGGATTTGAAACGGGCGTGATCGCCCCATCTGGAGAAAGAGGAACATGAGAGACAAAATCAAGCTGGTTTCGACGGCCAAGACGGGCCATTTCTACACGACCACGAAGAACAAGAAGACCCAGGCCGACAAGCTGGAAATGAAGAAATACGATCCGGTCCTCCGGAAACACGTCGATTACCGCGAAGCCAAGATGAGCTGACCGGAATCCAGGGCGGGCTCGGCGTTTCGCGGGCATCCTGTAAGGGATGCCCGCGCGGCTTTTGATCGCAACACAGTAATTCTCGCCGCCCAGGCCGTTTCCCTGACCTGTCAGTATTCCCTACGATCGGAGGGAAAAATGACAGATTGGAGCAGAGCCGTCCGATCCCGCCGATCTCATTCGGGCTGGCCGATGAATAAAAATCGGACTATACCGTCCAATAAATGAACCCGGAAACGGACAGAACTCCCTCCGAATTCGTGGCCCGGGCACGGGCCGGGGACGAGGAGGCATTCGGAGATCTGATGAAGCTGTATCATCAGCGCCTGTACGGCGTGCTGTTCGGCATGGTCCGAAACGCCGAAGATGCCAAGGAACTGGCCCAGCAAGCCTGGATCAAGGCGTGGAACAAGCTCGATACCTTCAAGGGCGAATCGGATTTCTACACGTGGCTCTACCGGATCGCCACGTTCACCGGACTGGATTTCCTGCGCAAGCGGAAAAGACTGCAGGAGACCGAACTGCTGGACGCCGTGGAACCGGTTCGGCAGGTGGACGCGCACCTGCCGCCGAGCGTTACGTCGCGGCCGGATCACGTCGCGCAGAAGGCGGAGATCCGGGAAGTCTTTGAGGCGTCTCTGGCCAGGCTGTCGCCCGAACACCGGACCGCGCTGATCCTGCGCGAAGTCGAGGGCCTGTCCTACGACGAGATCGCAAAGGCGATGAAATGCCGGAAGGGTACGGTAATGTCCCGGATCTTCTACGCCCGGAAAAGCATTCAGGAAGACATGAAGGATTTGATATGAATCCGCTCAAGGTAGAACAATGGTTGAGCGCCGCACTGGACGGTGAATTGTCGCACCGGCAAAGAGAGCGTTTGGAGCGCTACCTGGCCGCGCATCCGGAGTTGTCGGTTCTTCAGAATCAGTGGCGCGCCCTGGGCGATACCGTGCGCACGGCACAGGCGCCGCCGGAGCAGACCCCGGAAGCGGCCTGGCAGGATGTGCGTCGCGCCATTCGGCTGGCCGGCGACGAGGTGTCGTCCGAGACCGCCGCAATGGGCCGGCGGATACGCTGGGCAGGCGCCGTCGCGGTGGCGGCCCTGCTGATCCTCGGCCTGTATGCCCTCTTGCCGTCCACGCGGATGGTGTATACGGATCGCATTGTCCGCGCGGATCGCACCGAAGTGGAATGGGTCGAAACGGAATTGCCGGACGCCATGTCGATGGTGTATGAGCACGAGGATACCGGACTGACCATCATCTGGGTTCTGGTCGCGGAGAATGGTGCGGAGGATAAAGGGTGAAAAATCGAATCTGCATAATGCTGGCGCTTCTCGCTCTGTCTGTCGGATCCGTCGCGGCCCAGACGGTAACGATGGAAGCCATGCTGATTCAAGCGTCGGACCGGCCTCAGGCGATGAATCAGCGGCTCGACAAGGTGGAATACCGCTTGCGCCGCGTTTTCCAGTTCGAGCATTACGGTTTCCTCGGCGAGAGCCGCACGGCGCTGACGTTGCCGTCGCAGACCACGGTATCTCTGGGGCACGGATACACGCTGTGGGTCAATGCGACCGGGCGTGATGGTCGCGTACGCGCGGAGATCCAGTGGCGTCGGGGAAGCGAAGTCCTGCTGAGTACCACCGTCTCCCAGAAACGCGGCGTTCCCGCCGTGCTGGGCGGTCCGCCGCACGACGGCGGCACGCTGATCTTGGTCCTTGAGTTCAAGTAAGAGTTGCCCACGAAACTCACGAAAGGTAAGATTACCTTACTTCTCTTTTCGTGCATTTCGTGTGTTTCGTGGGTGCCTACTTCCTCCAGAAACTCGGCAGGAACAGGACCAGCACGGTGTACAGTTCCAATCGTCCCAGGAGCATCAGGAAGGTCAATACCATCTTGCCGGTAGCCGGTATGTGCGCAAAATTCTGCACGGCGCCGACCGAACCGAATCCGGGTCC
>CAYRPR010000059.1:0-9082 GCA_964425945.1 uncultured Verrucomicrobiota bacterium
AATCGATGTTCAAACGGGCGGCTGGCGGGCTTGTAGCCTTCCTGCGCGCCGGCAAACGGATTGCGACCGTGGGCGAGCGCCGCCAGGTCGAACGGAACCTGCACGCGACCGCCCACCCAGTAATCCGTGCCGTTCAGTTTGTCGTCCTCGTAGATCTCCGCGTCGAGGATCACCGACGGGAGCAGACGAATCTCCGCGAGCCCTTTCCAGCCTTCGATCTTCTCGCCGCCGTAATGCGGCTTGAACTCGTACCACCCGGCGAACAGGCCTACGTCGATCGGCAGGAGATCACGAACCGGCAGCCAGACGCCGATTTCGGCGTCCCAGCCGCGAGCCGTGGTTTCATAAAATTCGAAGAATTCGCGGGTGATGGTTGTCGTCGTGCGAGTCGTGACCGTTTCCTTGAAGGCATGTGCTTCGGGGAATGGCGCGCTGACGGACGTGCTCGACCGGCTGGACACGCTGACGGTTTCCTCGGTATCAACGACGTTCTTCTTCCGTTCCGGGCGGTAGATGTTCGCGCGGGCATCGATCCAGCGGGTCAGAATCTCCGCGCCGAACCCGAATTGGTTGTAGTGGTTGTCGTGCCGGCTCCACCGCGAATCGTAGAAGGCGTTCGCGCCGAGGATGACATCTCGCTCGGGGAACAAGTAACGGTAGCCCGCGCCCACCTGCAATTCCTGCTCGCTGTTGTCCGTGACGGCCACCCGGGGATTCAGGTACAGCAGACCGCCGTTGCGATGGATCAGTGGAATCAAGAGATCGCCGAGCCCTTCGACCTCGTTTTCACCGGTGCGTCCACCGATGGTGAACCGGCCGGGCAACCGTTGTTCCGTCTCGCTCGCGGTGATCTCGGCTTCGTCCGCGCCGTGGGATGAGGGCGGCACGGAGAAGGAAAGAACGAGAACCAGTGAACTCAAGCACGCCCAACGACAAACCAACGGCGATGCATTCCTCATAGGTGATCTCCTTATAACACAATCAGGGTTTGGCAAGACTAGCGCATGCCATTCCGGCGTCAATCTCAGAATAGCGTTTTTGAGGAAAAGGCTTCTACGTAGGGGGAGACAGGGGGGAAGAAGGGGACGGGAAGACGGGGACAGAGAAGAGCTGCGGGCATTGTGTTACCCACACACCCGCCATTATTTCTCTGTCCCTTGCAACCCTCCCGGCACCGCGGGTTCCAGTTCGATCCGGACCGGTAGAGCCGAAAACACCACGGCGCCTTCGACCAACTCCACCGGCGCGCCGTTGACCGTTACGCGACGATCCTGCCATGATTCGGGAAGCGGTATGCGGAACCCGCGGGGCGGACGGGCCTCACCCGCGACGCCGATCCGCACGACACTATCCGACTCCTTCAGCCGGTAGCTGATCGCGCCGAATGGCGTCGGGAGATTCCTCACCGTAACACCCTGTGCCAGCCAAGCCGGATCCACACCCGCGGCCAGCATCAATGTGTCCTCATGCACATACGAAAACATGGAGCGCACGGCGTTGATGTAGTCGGATCCGACCCATGTGTGTGGCATATCGCCGATGTACGACGGCGCCCGCGGCGTGGCATGCACAACCTCGGCCATGTGATTCCAGTTGTGAGGTCGCATCGACTCGCTCATGAAATGACGGAGCATCGCCAACGCCCGATCGCGCTGACCCAGCCGGATAAACACATCCGCGTTCCGGACCTCGTACGGAGTAAAGGTGTCCGCCGTCCCCGCGTGGCGCTTCGATATCCGGTCATGGTACCGCTCAAAGGTCTGATCCAGATACGGCTGTGGCAGGTGGCCGGTTTCATCGCACGCCATGATCGCGATCGACGTGGATGTCGGATCCTCGTCGCCCAATTCGGCGCAGCCCGGGATGTACGCGATCTGGTCGCGTCGAATAACCGCCATGATCGAATCGAGCAAACGCTCGCGAAGTTCCGCCTCCTCGTCGCGCATCCATTCCGCGTCCCCGGGATGGCCCAGCCGGTCGGCGAGATAGGCGCCGTCTTTCAGGCCGCGCAACATCCAGAAATTATCCCAGTAGCTGTGCTTCGCCGGGTAATACCCCTCGTGACTGTTCGAATGAGGGAGGATGCCCCAGTACACCGTGTCCTTGTATGAATCGGTCAGACGCCGCTTGCGGATCTCGCGACCGTACTCGAGCGCGCGCACGATGGAAGGATAGACGGATTTCACCAGCTCGTCGTCGCCGGTAAAATCGTAATACTGGCGCACGATGAAAACAAACTCGCCCTGGCTGTCGAACTCGTGCCCTTCGCCCCCGTTCATGTCCGGGTTGAAACCGATCGGCTGTCCGTTCTCCAGGATGATGTAGGGGACCCAGCCCTCGTTGCTCACAAAACGACTGAAGTTTTCGATGAACTCTTTCACGAGTTCCGGCTTGCCCATACGGAGCGTCGCCAAGCCCGTCAGCGCGCCGTCACGCATCCAGGAATGATTGTAGTTCCGCGAACCCGGCTTGAACCACGGTGCGTCATGGTTGATCAGCACGTAGGCCAGGTTGCTTTTCAACGTGTGAATCAGTCGCATTTCCGGAATGTCTATCCCGATCCGGTTGAGCAGTCCCTCCCACGCGCCGCGCGTGGCGCTCCAAGCCCGTTCAAATGCCGCGTTCGGGTCGGCCGCCCACGCCGCTCCCGGTTCGACTTCATCGTGCAGCGGATACAGCACGACCACATCCCGCGAAGCGCCGGCCGGCAGGTTGAACGCGTATCGGATGCCGACGCCCACCTGGCCCTCCGGATCCTCCGCCGTGGCCGCGTCCGGAAAACCGTCCCGGGCGAGGTAATCGTTGATGTCGCCATCGGCCAGCGCCGCGGCGCCCATCCCGGCGGGACGGGTCGGCAACATAATGCCCGTGCGATGATTGACCCGCACAGACGGTGGCGCGCCCCCCGGCAGGCATTCCGCCGCTTCGATGCGGCTCATCCCGCCGCTTTGCCAGGCCGGGTTGAGTTGTACCGGCCGCACCGCAAGGACCAACGTGTACGCGCGCTCGGCCGCGCCCCGGTTCGACAAGCGGTACCGCACGGCGGTATACGCGGCGCCCGGCTTGCCCAGCGCGACCGCTGAGATGTCCAGCCCCCAGTCCGCCGCCGACCACGAAACCGTCGGCAACGGCAGGTAGTCGTCCTCCAGCTTCTGCGCAAGCTCCACATCCGCCCAGGAAAAGATCGTGCCGTCCGCCACGACCAGCGGCTGGACGGAGAAGCCCCCCTTGTACGGCTCGAACGTCCCGGTCTCGCCGAGCAGGCTTTCCTGATCGTCCCCGGACAAGCCGACGACCGTCCAGAATTCCTGCCGGCGCAAGAGCCACATGGGATAGCGGCCCGGCTGTGCGTCGCGCGCCTTCGCCTGATACGCGCGCAGGGGCGAGGCCTGTTCTTCGCCGCTCTTCAACTCCAAATGAGCCAGCTCATATCCCCGCCCGGCGTTACTGCGCCTGCAGAGAATACGGATATGCCGTGTGGAGACGGCCGGAAAGAAGACATAGTCCTTTCCCCCGTTGCCGTCCTCCTCGCGATACAGGACGATCCATTCCGAACCGTCCTCGGACCACTCCACGTCGTACGCCTTCGCGTAGTTCTCGCCCCACTGAAGTTCGACGCCGCCGAGATGCATCCCGTGAGACAGTTCCACGCGAATCCACTGTTCCTGTTCCGCCGCCGATCGCCACGCCGTGCCGCGATCGCCATCCACGAGCCGCTCCGCGCCGAAACCGTCGGCCTCGGAACTCGCGACGGCCGCAACGCGATGCCGGTCGCCAAAGAATTCCAATTCGTATATCGAATGCCCCCACCCCGTTCCGCGTTGTTTGCAGTTCAGGCGAAGAAAGGTCGTTTCGACCGGCGCGAAGAGCAGGACGTCCGTCTGGCCGTCGCCCTCCGTCACCTCGTACACCGTGCGCCACGCATGTCCGTCGTCCGATACGGCCACGTCGTACTTCTCCGCAAACGCCGTTTCCCAGAGGATGCGCATGCCCGTGAGGACGCGCGGCGCGTCGAATTGCACCTGCCACCACTCGTCGTCGGAGAAGTTACTGCTCCAGCGCGTGGTCCGGTCGCCGTCGATCGCGAAGCGCGGCGCGTAATCGCCGGTCCCCGACGAGGCCGTCGCCGTCATGCCCGGCGGTTCGGGCGCGTTGAACTCCACTTCATGAAACGAGAACCCCCATCCCGTCGCGCGCCGGTCGCACAGGATCTTCACGTACCGCGCCGGTCGCGGTTCGAATCGGGCGGCTTGCAGACCGGCCTTGCCCGCCCGTTCTTCAAGGACCGTATCCCATACGTCGCCGTCCGTGGACAGCATCACGCGATACGCGGCCGCGTGCGCATATTCCCAGTCAATCGAGACGCTTTGCAGGACGTGTTCGGCGCCGAGATCCACTTGCCACCACTGGTCGTCGCTGAACGCACTGCTCCAGCGGCTGCTCCGGTCGCCGTCCACCGCCAGTTCCGGCCGGTAGTCCTTCTCGTTCGACGACGCCGTGACCACCCAGGACCCGTCATTCCGTAGGGGCGGATACGCCGCGGCCTCCGCGCCGGCGTCAACGGCCTGCGCAGGGCAAGCATTCACCAGGAGCAGTGAGAGGAAAAATCCAAAAAGCAATGATTTCATATTCACACCTTTCCCGGTACGGCCTTTGTCAGAAGTTTGTGTATGTAAATGGCATCGGCATTAAGACAAGCGTGAGGACCAGCAAGACGGCAAGAACGATGTAGTTGGTGCGCGTGGAAAATCGGCCGAGAAGTCTGTGTTGAATCCTGATGGTGTTGGTAACGACGAAGAGGGCAAGGCCGAGAGACAGAACGGCCCAGATGGCACCCGGCCACACCGGAAGGCCATCGCCGGGAAAAACGGCATCGGCCGCGCCGATAGTCAGCGCCAGCATGAAGCTCACGGAAAGCAGGAACGTCCACCATGCGGTGAGAACCGCAAGTGAACCGCGCAACCATTTGGTCCGGGTGTCAGTCATATCATTTTGCCGATCAGCGTATCCGACGAAATCCGCACAAATGATCATAGGCGGAAAAATAAAACTATAATAGACATTTCGCCCAATTCTGATTCCGGATTTTGGTATTCGATATTCGACATTGATCCATCCCCCCACCCATCTCGGCTACCTCACATACAGGAGTTCATTCAGCAGTTCGAGGTAGAGAAAATGAGGATAACGGGAATCGCCCAGCCCCTACGCCTGCATCATGCGCATGATCTGCGGAGAAAGACCGTCTGAAGCCGGTATACCAAACGTCGGAACACGAGGAAAGCACGTATGGTGTCCCGCCTTGGGCGGTCGGCCAGCGAGCATGACGCAGCCGTGGCCCAGCCGCCATCAGCGCCAACCTGCGGCCCGCGAATTCCCACGCGACAAAGATGCCAAAGGATTTACTTTGGGCCGACAAACCGAAATACTTCCAACGATTGGAAATTGAGGGTGAAAAAAGTTCCAACGATTGGAAGTTCTCGTGAGCAGCCTGCCCATTTACGAAATCCGGGATGCACTCCGCGGCGCGGTGGCGAAACACCGTCGATTGATCATCCGCGCGCCGACGGGATCGGGCAAATCGACGCAGATCCCGCAAATGCTGCTGGACGACGGCGCGCTGGGCGACGGCCGCGTGATCGTGCTTCAGCCGCGTCGCCTCGCGACCCGGCTTCTGGCCGCGCGCGTGGCTCAGGAACGAGGCGGCCGCCTCGGCGACGAGGTGGGATACCAGATCCGCTTCGAAGACATCTCCTCCCCCGCCACCCGCATCAAGTTCGAGACGGAAGGCATCCTCCTGCGTCAAATGATCCGCCACCCAAATCTCGACGGCATCTCCGCCATCCTCTTCGACGAGTTCCATGAACGGCATCTCTATGGCGACGTGACGCTCGCCCGCGCGGTACAGCTCCAGGATACGGTCCGGCCCGATCTACTGATCGGCGTGATGTCGGCGACACTGGACACGACCCTGCTGGAGTCATATTTGTCGCCCTGCGCGAGGCTCGAATCGGAGGGCCGGACGTTTGCCGTCGAAGTGGAGTACCTGCCGGAGCCCAAGCGCAAGGAAGAGATCCCACCTTGGGAACTGGCCGCGCGCGAATTGGAGCGGGTGGTACGAGACGGCGCGCCGGGCGATGCGCTGATCTTCATGCCGGGATCGTACGAGATCAGCCAGGCCGTCCGCGCGCTGGGAGCCTCCCCCGCCCTGCGCGACTTCGTGATTCTGCCGCTCCACGGGGAATTGCCGCCGAAAGACCAGGACGCGGCCGTAGCGCGTTATGACCGGCGCAAGGTCGTCGTGTCAACCAACGTGGCGGAGACAGCCATCACGATCGACGGGGTACGCATCGTCATCGACAGCGGCCAGGCTCGCGTGGCGCGATTCGATCCGTATCGCGGAATCAACACCCTGCTCATCGAGAAGATCAGCCGCGCCTCGGCCGACCAGCGCATGGGACGTGCAGGTCGAACCGCGACGGGCCGTTGCATCCGGCTGTGGACGGAACGCGATCATTCGGAGCGGGGGCTTTTTGATCTGCCGGAGATACGCCGTCTCGATCTGGCTGAAGTCATCCTGACGCTGAAGGCGGCCGGCATCGACGATATGAACGCGTTCAACTGGCTGGAACCGCCGGAGACGAAGTCGCTGGAGCGGGCCGAGCGGTTGTTGCAGGATCTCGGAGCCGTGCACGCGGAAACGGGGAAGATCACGCAGATCGGGCGGCGCATGCAGGCGTATCCGGTACATCCACGCTATGCGCGTATGCTCCTGGCCGCCGAAGCGTATCATTGTGTCCGCACCATCGCGCTGATCGCGGCGCTGACGCAAGGCCGCAACATCCTGGTGCGCAAGGGCGGCAAATCCGCGCACAGGGAACGCGATGATTTCCTTGGCGAGGAGGCGCGATCCGACTTTTTCCGCCTGATCCGCGCCTGGTCCTATGCCGACAAAAACCACTATCAACTCGATAAATGCCGGCGCCTGGGCATCCACGCGCAAAGCGCGCGACAAGTGCGGCCGCTATTCGATCGCTTTCTAGCCATCGCGCGGGAGCAGGGTTTGGAGATCGCCGAGAAGGCGCCGGACGACGAGGCGGTGATGAAATGCGTGCTGGCGGGTTTTTCCGACCAGCTCGCCGTTCAACGGGATACGGGCACGCTGCGGTACGCGTTGGTGCATGGCCGTACCGGCGAACTGGCGCGTGAGAGCGTGGTGCGCGCGTCGGTGATCGTCGCCGCGGAGGTGCAGGAGATCGAGGGACGCGGCGGTTCGCTGAACGTCCTGCTGAACCTGGCCACGGCCGTCGAAGAGGATTGGTTGCGCGAAGTATTTCCGCACGATTTCCGCGAGGCGGATCGCGTCTCGTACGATAAGGCGCAGAAACGGGTGGTCGCCCAGCGGGATCGCCTGTTCCGCGACCTGATGCTCGAGTCGAAGTCGCTGCCGCAGCCGCCGCCGGACCGCGCCGCGGATCTGCTGGCGGAGGAAGTCCTGCGGGGCGTATTGCAGATCAAGGCCTGGGATCATCGGGTGGAGCAATGGATCCGTCGGCTGAACAACCTGGCGCAGTGGTGTCCGGAACTGATGTTACCGGTCATCGGCATGGAGGAGCGCAAAACGCTTCTGGAGCAGATCTGTCTGGGCGCATTCTCTTACAAGGATATCAAGGATCGGCCCGTATGGCCGGTTGTTCATTCCTGGCTGACAGCGGACCAGCGCCAACTCCTGGACCGCCACGCCCCGGAACGGCTGGAGCTCAAACCCGGCCGCTTGTTCAAGCTGACGTATGAAGACGGTATCCCGCCCACCCTGTCGATCCGGATCCAGGAACTGTACGACGTGACAAAGCTACCGGCGCTGGCCATGGGGCGGGTTCATCCGACCCTGCAGATCCTCGCGCCCAACCAGCGGCCGGTCCAGATGACGCAGGACCTGGCCGGATTCTGGCGGGATCATTATCCGCGCATTAAGCGCGAACTGCAGAGAAAGTACCCGAAACACGAGTGGAAGTAGCCCCCTCGATAGGGCCGTTATGAGCTTGAATCGCCTCTCCCGAACGCGCTATGATGAACAAAAGTACGAATCGGTACGTTGAGAGGTGCGCCATGCTGTGGTTCAAGGACAAGCAGAAGATCGAGGATTTCATCCAGAATGTGCTGGAGAACGCCCTGCCCCGGGGCGTGAAGTTCTTCGAGAAGGAGAATGAGCGGGCGCACCGTCCGCTTACGATCCCGAACGACAAGCTGATGGAGATCGGCGCCGGCATGTGCCTGTTCTTTCTCGGCGAATACTATCCGGACGACAAGAAGAAGGACAACCTCGAGATGATGTCGCGGGCGTTCAAGGTGATGGAGAAGAAGCTTCCCGCCATGAACCTCAATCCCAGTAACGCGTATAACTGGTGGAAAGCGTTTACCGACGGGCTGATCTTTCAGGAAAACGAGGATCGCAATCGGATTGCCGGCCGCATTGTCTGGGAGAAGCTGGTACCCAATATTCCCTATCGTGAACCTTCGCCCTTGAAGGGTTTCGGCTATTTTCTCCAGATGGAGATCGAAAACGCGAGCAAGGTCAAGCTGGTCTGACCCGCGGCGCGGTTTTCAACCGACCTTTCACAGGTTATCCACAGGGCGTGCACAGCCCTGTGCACAATCCGAATCAGGCGACGCCCGGGGGTTCCGGGATGGCCAACGCCTTGTTGCAGGTCGGGCAGATGGTTTTCTTTCCGACCATGTTGGTTTTAGCCGACAACTTCTGGCCGCAGTGGATGCAGAAGAACTTGAAACTCTCATCGGCTTTCTTCGGCGCCGGCGGCGGTGGAGGCGGCGAAGGCTCGGCGGCGGGCGCAGGGGGTTGAGGTTTGGGTTCTTCCTTCTTCTCCGGAGGCGCCGCACTGGTTTCCGGTTCCGGGGGTTTGGCGTCCGGCGCAGGCTTCTTGATGACTTCGGTGGGCGGTGTGTCGCCCCCGGCGGCGCCGGGTTTGACCGGCTTCTTGATTACCGTCTTCGGCGACTTCTTGATTATGAGTTTCTTCTTTTTGGCTGGTTCAGTCATAGTGCGTAAGTATTACCCCATTTC
>CAYRPR010000060.1:0-9052 GCA_964425945.1 uncultured Verrucomicrobiota bacterium
CTTGGGCTTGCGGTCGAGCAGATGCTCGATGCCCAAAATCCGGGCAGCGTCGCGCACGCGCTGCTCGATTTCCTTTTTCGGATACTTTCGCAACATCCGCCCGAAGGCCATGTTCTTGGACACCGTCATGTGGGGATACAGCGCGTAGTTTTGGAAGACCATCGCGATGTCGCGATTCTTCGGAGGGACGTCGTTGACCAGTTTGTCGCCGATGTAGATCTCGCCATCGGAGATTTCTTCGAGTCCGGCGATCATGCGCAGCGTGGTCGATTTACCGCACCCGGATGGGCCGACCAGCACCACGAATTCCCGGTCTTCGATCTCCAGGTTCGCATCGTTCACGGCGACGACATTGCCGGGATAGATCTTGTAGACGTGTTCGAGTACTACTTTCGCCATGATGCCGGTACCTCGTTGAGAATGAAACCGCCTGTATTGTGACCAAGGCCCGCCGGGTGGATCGGCGTTCAGTTTGCCGGGAATTCAGCCCATACGCTGTCAGAATCGGGCTGTAGCGTCAATCCTTTTGTCGGGGCGGGGACGGTCAGGACCAGCTCCAGACGTCGCTGATCCGGTCGGGGAAAGCCAGGCTGACGCGGATATGCGCGTGGCCGGCTTCGCGGAGCGCGGATTGCGTCGTCTCCAGGGCCAGATCATGCCGGTTGCAGTCCTCGCTCAGGTGCGCGAGAAATATCTGGCGCAGGTCCGGCCCCGCGATCTCCGCCGCGAGCGTGGCGGCCACCCGGTTGGACAAATGGCCCTGTCGCCCGGTGATACGCTGCTTCAACGACCACGGACGCGAGGCATCCTGCAGGAGCCGCTCGTCGTGATTGGATTCCAGTACCACGGCATGACAACGCTTCAGCCGCTCGCGGACCAGCGCGGTTGGCATGCCCATGTCCGTTACGACGCCGACCCGCGCGCTGGCGTTGTGGACGATGAAGCCCACGGGATCGTACGCGTCGTGCGGTACGGAGAAGGGTTCCAGCAGCAAGTCGCCGACCTGGAACGGCGCGCCGGTCGTAAATACGTTCCAGGGGAGCGGCACGAGGGCGGGATCGCGGATCAGCGCGTCGCGTGTCCCGGAATTCGCGTACAGTGGAATGCCATATCGCTTGTGCAGCACGCGCAATCCCCCGGTGTGATCGTTGTGTTCGTGACTCAGGCAGATGCCGCTCAGCCGGTCCGGCGATACGCCGATTTGATCCAATCGGTCCACCGTGCGCTTTGCGCTCAGTCCGGCGTCGATGAGAATGGCCGTGTGTTCCGAGGCGACATAGTTGCTGTTGCCCGAACTGCCGCTGCCGAGTATGCAGATGGACAGACTCATACCGCCCTCCACGGGGCCAGTCCAGATTGCGCGATAACAAGAATCATATCCCATTTTTTCACGCCGCGCGGATGGGGTCAAGCGTATCCGATAACGGCTCTGTCCGACGCAGGAGGACCACCCGCAGGAGTCAGCGGGGAATGCGGGATGCGCGGAATTACGGCTCCTGCCGCGTGATCCGCAACCGGTAGTACCGCTGTTGGAACTGGTTGGTGTCGGTGATGGATACGTCCCCGCCGCTTCCGGGCACGTCCTGCTCCACCGTCACCCAGGGACCCACGGGCGGCAGCAGGTTCGTCGTCGCCTCCACGGCGTACAGCCGGCCTAACGCAGAGCGGAACTGTACGGTTGGGTCACTGCTGTGCGTGATGGCGCTCAGCGCCGGATAGGACGCCGGATCATTCGGGTCGGTTCCGGCAATCCACTCTTCGATATTGGTGTATCCGTCGCTATCGGCGTCCTGCCACCACAGCGTTTGATCCGCGTCCTGGCCGGTGGGATGGTCGAAATGTCCGAGCATCCACCAGTCCGGAATGCCGTCGCCGTCCGTATCCGTGTCGCCGATTCGGATGACCTGGATGCCCGAGGCCCGCGCATTGTCGATCCGCGGAACAAAATGCATCTCCAGCCGCGCATCCGCCACCACCGAGGTGAAGATCAGTGTGATCGGTGTGTATCGGCCGCCCGCCTCGGCGTAGATATCGTAATCCGCCAGCATCCGCTCGCCTTCGATGTACACATCGAAAATGCGCTGTCCGGCGCCGCTCACCCACGTTTCGGCCTCAAGCAGTGTGATCTCGTAGAGGCCCGGCGGACAATCAAACCAGTAATCGAACGTGGACGATGTGTCGCTGTAGCGCTCGCGTTGATACAGCGACTGCGCCTGCGCGCAGACGCCGGAAATCGAGTTGCCGAGGAAGCCGGCGACGCCGCCCACGTACCCGAACGAGCCGAAGGTGTGCGGCTGATCGGCGATCCACACGGTGTCGTCGCAGTGGGTCACACTGCTCGGATTTCCGGGGCTGATGCGCCGTTCGTATTCGCCCGGCACATTGAAGAAACGCACTTCGACCGTTGTATTGGAGGACACATTGCCGGCCGTATCGACCGCGCGGGCGGTCAGCAGGTGCGTCCCGTTCAGGAAATGCTCTGAATTGAATGAGAGGCTCCAGCTTGCGGTCCCCGTAACCGTCGACCAGGGGCCGTTATCGAGACGAAACTCGACGCGGTCCACCGCGATATCGTCGGCCGAGACGCCGGCCACGGTTACCAAGCCGGTGATGACGGCGCCGGATGCGGGCTGGCTGATGCTGATCTGCGGCGAGATCACATCGCTGAACGTGGACGTGGCCGTGATGAAGAAGGTTTCGAAGGCCGCATACAGGTTGTTCCCGTCGTCCCGATCCATGGCGTTGGTGTCAACGCGCAGGGCATACGTCGTGTGGCCGGCCAGTCCGCCGCCGTTGGGCGTGAAGGTGAGTTCCCGACGATCGGCCGACCAGCTGAAAGCGCCGTTGGCCGGCGGGTCGAGCTGAAAGGCCGCCTCCGTCGCGTTGGTCGCCATCGGTTTGCTGAAGTGGAGAACGATCGGCCCTTGGGGCGGCGTGTTGCTGGCGGCATGGGCGGGCGACTGGTATTCCACGACCGGATCCAGTGGCTGGTGCAGGGAGGCGGCGATGAATAATTTGGCCGAGGTGCCCGGGACATTCATCGACGGGATTTCGCCGTTTTCGGTTACAGTCAGAAACTCGTTGGTATTGAGCAGATTAACCAGCAGGGTTCCGGGCGCGTATTGCGAGGGACGTGTTGTCAGGTTCTGGCTCGACGAAGCCGTGTTGAATACGACGAACACCTCTTCCGCGCCCAGCCGCCGCGCGTAGGCGAACAGGCCGGGTCCGCTGGGATTGTTCCACAGGTTCACATGCGAGCCGCGCCGGAGCGAAGGGTACAGCCGGCGGAAGTTGTTCAGCTTGGCGACATGGAGGAAGGAACCCTGCGTCATGTTGAAGTTGTCGCCGACCGAAGGGCCCTGCACGAACTGGCCGTTCCACATATCCTCGCGGTTTCCGGGATCCCCGGACCCATTGAAGTTCTGTTCCGTCCCGTAGTACAGCGACGGGATACCCCGCGACGAGTACAGAAACGTCAACGCCACGGCCAGGCGATTCGTGTTGTTGTTGGCGATGTACATGAACCGCGGGAAATCGTGATTGTCGAGGAAATTGACCAGGCGCATCTGGGCGTCCGCATGGATGTTGACCGGTATGGCGTGGTAATGGTCCTCGATTTGTTTGGTGTTGCCCGTGGCTTGGGCGAACACGCCGTTCACTTTGAAGCAGAGGGCGAAGTTTTTCACCGAATCGTTCGCATAGGCGCCGCCGGCCTGTGTACCCGTGTAGGAGCCCATCTTGGCCTCCGACCCGTCATAGACCTCGCCGAACTGGAAGAAGTTGGTCTTGCCCATCGCCGCGGCAAACGCACGGATTTCCGGATTGAAGAACTGCCAGAAACCCGTCTCGACATGCTTCACCGTGTCGATGCGGAATCCGTCCAGGTTGGCGAGGGCGATCCAGTGATTGTAGATATGGACCATGTTCGTGCGTACGTGCAGGTCTTCCGTGCGCAGGTCGTCCAGGCCGCTCAGCTCCCCGAGGATCTGTTCCGGGTCGGTGTAGGATCCGATATGGCCGTTATTATGGAAATGGCCGAGCTGGTTGAACGGCGGCGGGTATTGTGTGCCCGTGGTCCAGCGGAGTGTGTACCCCGACAGGTTGAATGCGGACCATCCGGCACTTGTACTGTCGATCCGTGTTCCCTGGTGATTGCAGACAATGTCCACGATGACGTAGATCCCCTTGGCGTGCGCCGACGCGACCATGCTGGTCAGGTCGCTGATCGTGCCCATCTGCGGCGCAATCTGATAGAAATCATGCGCGCCATAGCCGTGATAGGCCGAGTCGCCGGCGTTCAACACGATGGGCGATATCCAGATCGCGTTGGCGCCCAGCGCCTTGATGTAATCGAGTTTCTGCTCGATCCCCTTGAAATCGCCGCCGTGAATGCGCCGGCTGTTGGAAGGGTTATAGCCGGATTCCGGGTGGCTGTTGTTGTTGGACGGATCACCGTCGAAGAAACGGTCCGTGAAAATCTGGTAGATGTTGATGTCGCGCCAATCGTCGGGGGAGGGGCGGCCGGCGGCCGGCGTTTCCATCACGGTGTAACTGTACGGGCTGGCTTGGGCGACGGACTCCAACTCGGTGCCGGCCGCGGATTGGCCGTTCGACCCGTACAGGTAGGTGGGCAGATAATCGCTGTACGGGATGCGGAGGTAATACTGCACGACGTCGCCCGCCTTGAACGTGTAGGCCGGGATCGTGCCCGAATAATGAATGTTGTTCCCACTCGTGGAATGGAAGGACATGGCGGCGGATTGCCATACCGTGCCCGTGGCGTGCTTGAAGAAGAGGGTGCTGGAACTCGCGAGCTGGTTGCCGGCTTCGCCCGCCCCCTGGTATTGATTGCCGCTGTAGATGGTGACCGCGGAGTTCGAGAAGATGGCCATGAAGGGCGTCCGCATCGCCGTCGCACCCGCCGGCTGTTGACCGTGCGGAATGTGCCAGGCGTTGCCCTTGCGCGGCTTGAAGTCCGGGTTCGTCGTGATGACTACGCGGTCAATGCGCGCGCCGTCTTCCCGCATCCAGAGGCTGAACGGAACGATATTCGTCGCGCCGGGCGTGAACGAAACCGGGCTGGAGGATCCCTGCTGGCTGTTCGTCCACACCCACGATCCCTGTGTGGCCCAGGTCAGCGGCTTCGACGTGTCGGGCGAACTGCTCCGGCCCACCTGGATCGAATCATCCGCTCCGTTCGTCGCATACGCTCTCACCCAGACATAATGCGTGAGGTTGGTGCGGAACAACACCTCGTATTGCAGTTCGGGGCTGTCCACGGACAGGTTGGTCTGAATGATCGTGCCGTTGTTCGGGAGCGATTCGATGTAGCCCGAGCCGCTGAATCCGGGGATGGCATTGGTCACGGTCCAGGCATGATCACCGCGCGGGGACAGGTTGGCGGCAAAATGCTCCGCCTCAAAGACCACGACGCCCGCACTAATGGTATGTATCGGGTCGGCCTTGGCTGCAGGCATGCACGCCAAGCCGGCTGCAAGGGTCCACCCCGCGACTGCGATGAAGCGATAAAACAAGATTCGAATCCCCCGATGACGTAAAACGTTTTACACCTTAAGGGATAGCCTGTAAAACTAAAGAATAAGTGGGAATCCGAAGCCGGGCGGGATAGGATGGACGTATGGCGGGACCGTATTTATCACAAACACAGCAACAACGACTGCAAATGGTTCTGGCGCCCCAGTTGCGCCAGTCCCTGGAGTTGTTGCAAGTGCCTATCCTGGAACTGCGTTCACTGATTCAGCAGGAGCTCGAGCAGAACCCCACCCTGGAAGAAAAGATCCCCGATACGGAACGAATCGAGGTTGAGCCGGCCGCCGCCGAGCCGGAACCGCTTGTGGACAGCGGGATGGACGAACAGGTCGCGGCCCTGGCCGCTCTCGACGAGGAATGGCGGCAATATTATCAGCAGGGCCACGCCACCCGCACCTATACGAAGGACGATGAGGCGCGCCGGCAGTTTTTCCTGGATTCCATATCGCAGGCGGAATCCCTGCAGGAGCATTTGTTGCGCCAGTTGTCGCTCTCCGGATTATCCGATGAGGACGTACGGATCGGTGAAATGATCGTCGGCAACATCAACGACGACGGCTACCTGTCCATCATTCTCGAGGAACTGGCCGCGACCACCGGATATGCGCCGGAACGCTTGCAGGACGTGCTGTCGGTCATTCAGGAGTTCGATCCGATCGGGGTGGGCGCGCGCGACCTCAAGGAATGCCTGCTGATTCAACTCGACCGGCTGGGGAAATCCCCATCCGTTGCGGCAACGCTCGTGGAGAATCATCTCGATGAGTTGGGCGCGAAGAAATACGCCCAGATCGCCAGGGCCATGAAGATGACCGTGGAGGAGATTCAGCAGCATGCACAGATCATCGCGATGCTTGAACCCAAGCCCGGCCGGCGCTTCACATCCGAATCCGCGCCGTATGTCACGCCCGAGGTGGTCATCCAGAAGATCGACGACCGCTACATCATTGCGCTGAACAATGAGCAGATCCCGCACCTGCGTATCAGCAAGCAGTACCGCGCGATGCTCGAGGACCCGAACACCTCCGCCGAAGCGCGGAATTACATCCAGGAAAAGATGCGCGCCGGCGCGTTCCTGATCAAGAGCATTCATCAGCGCCAGCAGACCATCCGAAACATCGCGCACGAGATCCTTCGCGTCCAACAGGATTTCTTCGAACACGGAATTGCCCACCTGAAACCGCTCACGATGGCGGAGGTGGCCGAAGTCATTGGAATTCACGAGACCACCGTCAGCCGGGCCATCGCCAACAAGTACATGCAGACGCCGCAGGGCACGTTCGAGATGAAGTACTTCTTCACACCCGGCTATAAGACCGCGGATGGGCAGGCCGTATCCAACAAGACCATCAAGGACGCCATCGCGCAGATCATTGCCCGCGAGGACACCACCGCGCCCCTGTCTGATCAGGCCATCGCCAACCGGCTCAAGGAGCGGGGCACCCAGGTCGCCCGTCGTACCGTCACCAAGTATCGCGAAGAGCTTAAGATCCTGCCTTCCCATATGCGGAAATCGTTTTAGAGTGTTCGGAGTTCAGTGTTCGGGCAGACCTCTGAAACCTTGTCTGTGAAACCGGGCGCTCCAAAGAGTCTGCTCCTGCGGGCTTCGGAGCGCAGTTGTGTCCCGGCCGCGAAGCGGGCCGGGACCAGCCGCAGGAGAGTGCTCACACGGCTTTCACATGGCTGAAAATTCCGACCGCGGGCAGAGGCCGGACTGAACACTGAAACCTGAACACTTCTTTTCTCCCCGTTGACTCTCCGCGCGGCGCCGAGTACCGTGTTATCCAATGACCGATACCCCCTGGAGGTTTTCTCTCCCGGAGAGAGACCAGGCGACACTCGGGCCCTCGTTGTCCGAGCAGGGGGGACTCTTTGTGTCTACGCCGCCCCTTTCCGCGCGGGCGGCCCTCGCATGGGGCATCCGCGATACGTTTCACCGCCCGGTGCTCGTCCTCACCGATACGCCGCGATCGCTCGACACACTTTATCAGGATATGCTTACCCTGTCCGGCGGCCGGCCGGACGAAACCGCCTACTATCCCGCGTGGGAATCCCTGTCGGGCAAGGGGGCCCAGTCTCAAGCGGACCTGCTGGGCGACCGCCTCGATACGCTTCAGCGCTGCCTGCAAGCCGGCGCCCGTCCGGCGATTGTGACCTCCATCCAGGCGCTGATGCAGAAAGTCATGCCGCCGTCCGAACTGAATCGGATGCGGCTCGCTATCCGGGTCGGCGGGACACTCGAACGCGACCAACTGCTTCTTCGCCTCGAGGAAATGGGTTACGAGTCCGTGCCGGAAGTACAGTCGAAGGGCGAGGCCGCGCACCGGGGCGGCATCCTCGATGTCTGGCCGGCGACCGAGCCGTGGCCGGTCCGGATCGAGTTCTTCGGCAACATCATCGACTCCCTCCGCACATTCGATCCCGCCGAACAGGCGTCCATCGAACGAATCGACGCGATCAACCTGTTGACGATGAAAGAGGGCGCATCGAGTCGTTCCGCTCTGTTGTTGGACTACCTGCCGGACGGGACGGTCTGGATCTGGTGTGATCAGGAAGGCATCCGGGAACACGCCGCACAATATGAGGAACTGCTGGCCGGCGAGGAGGGGATGGTGACATACGCATCGCTCAACGCCCGTATCAAGCGTCGATTCCCATCCGGCCAGGTAATGATTGGGGAGCATCGCCATGCGGCCCGGTTGGCGTTCGAGCCGGTGGCGGGCGTGCCCTCCATCGATTTGGGGTCCTATCGCGCGGATGCGCTCGAGGAGGAGCGGCGACGATTCGTGCGTCACCTGCTGGATCGGGCATCGGACGGAGCGGAGGTTCATTGCTTCTTCGATACGGAAGGCGTGCGCGACCGGTTTGTCGAGGCCTATTCGGATGTCGGCCCCGTTGATCGCGCTCTGGTCCTGCACGTGGGCGTGTTGTCGGAAGGATTTCAAGTGCCAGACCGGAAGCTCATGGTGGTGTCGGAAAGCGATATCTACGGGCGCCGCAAGGAATTGCGCGGCCGGTACGACCCGCACGCGCGGCCGCGCGGGGCGGCGCGCATGATCGGCGCGCGCATCGCGGAGTGGCGGGACCTGCTGCCGGGCGAACTGGTGGTGCACGTGGACCACGGCGTCGGGAAATACCTGGGGCTTTACGAGATCGAATTCGATCGCCGGTTACAGGAAGTCATGGTTATCGAGTACGCGGGGGAGGCCCGCTTGTACGTCCCGGTGTCGCAGGTGCACCTGTTGAGCCGTTACATCGGCATCGGAAAGCGGCGGCCCGATCTGCACCGGCTGGGTGGCAAGAAATGGGAACGCGAAAAAGTGGCGGCTCAGATCGCGGTGCAGGACCTGGCCTCGTCGCTGATCGAGACGCAGGCCGCGCGCGAGACCTTGAAGGGCCACGCATATTCATCCGATACGCCGTGGCAACATGAATTCGAGGCGTCGTTCCCGTTTCAGGAAACCGAGGATCAGGCGCGCGCCATTCGCGAAGTGAAGGAGGATAT
>CAYRPR010000061.1:0-8948 GCA_964425945.1 uncultured Verrucomicrobiota bacterium
CCAGGGGTATTATCCCGGCCGCCCCCGACGGTCGCGTTGCCGGCGTCGGCCGTATTCAACGCCCCGCCGCCGACCGTCGATTCGATGCCACCGGCGGTGTTCCCCCCCCCGCCGCCGACCGTGGCCTGGTTACCGGCGGCGCTATTCTCCGCACCGCCCCCAACCGTCGCCCAACTTTCGCCGGCTGTATTTCCAAGTCCGCCGGCGACCGTGGCATAGCCGCCGGTGGCGCTGTTTCCTTCACCACCGGAGACGGTGCTCGAGATCCCGAACGCGCGATTGCTGAACCCGCCGCCGACCGCGGCATACAGGATAGTCGCCTGATTGTACCGGCCGCCGCCGACCGTGGCGCTCTCGCCGGCGGCACTGTTTCCGATGCCACCGCTTACCGTCGCCTGCGCGCCGCCGGCGGTGTTGGTCGAGCCACCGGCAACCGTGCTGAAGGCCCCGTACGCGCGGTTCCGGACACCGCCGCCAACCGCGGTATGCAGATTGGTCGCCTCGTTCTGCAGACCTCCGCTGATCGTCGATGCAAACCCGCTGGCAAGATTCGCCGCACCGCCGCCGCTGACGGACGCGAAATCGCTGGCGGTATTTTGGAGTCCGCCCCCGACGAAGGTATAATCGCCCGACGCCGAGTTGAGTTCACCGCCGCCGATGGCGGACACGAGACCGTTGGCGGTGTTGACGGAGCCGCCGCCGATGGCCGAGCCCGGTCCGCCGGCGGTGTTCCCCGCGCCGCCGCCCACCACGGCGAAGGGGTTCGTGGCCACATTCGGAGAAGCCGCACTGCCGCCGCCGCCGATCGCGCTGCCGATACCGTCGGCCGTATTGGCCGCGTGACCGCCTGTAATCCGCGGACTGGTTGCGTCGGGTTCGATCCGCAGGGCGCGCTGGCCGTTCACGCGGAATTCAAGCGGCACACTGTCCGTCGTACCAACATAATGCGTGCCCGCCGTTGTGGCGGCGTTGCCGGACAGGAGCCAAACGGCATCCGCGTCCGCCTTGTCGTCCAGCAGGTCGTCCGTTTCCGTGTTCTGGTAATACGAATTCGAGGCCGTCATCCACACCGGATCGCTCTCCACATACACCGGCGTGCCGGTTGCGAACGAGGAGGCCGGCATGCCTTCCAGCAAGCCGGAGGTCGAGGATCGCAAGGCGTAGGGCACGGAGAGAATCCGTTCGCGCGGCGCGAGCGGCGTGCCGTCCACTTCCACTTCCAGCCAGACCTGAGCATGATCCAGCGCCGCGTCCAGCGTACCCGTCGTCGCGTGTGTGCCGATCACCGTGGCGTACAAGCCGTCCACGACCGTCACCAGGTTCGTGCTCTCGAACAGGTGCGCGCCGCCGACCTCGTTCGTGTAGATGCGGAACGCCATGCTCACGGTATCGTTCACCAGGTTCGTCCTGTCCACCAGCCGGCCCTGATAGTTGACCAAGGGCGGGGGTTGAGCGGGGGAAGAAGTAATCAGTAAGCAGTAAACAGTAAACAGTCCGATCGTAATCGTCCTCATCCTCGTCCTCCTTGGCGCATGCACGCGTCTCTATGCCAGGCTCATTCGCAGTTCCAGCCGGGCAATCATAGTGTAAAGCACGAGGCGGTGTTAAGGCAACTCGCGCGAGCGAGAATTTCGCATCAGTGCGCAATTCGCGGTAGAGGAGTCAGTAGCATCGCCTGGCGCCCCTACGACGGAAGGTCCCGTACATTTTCTGCAGAAAGTATCGGAAAACGGCCCGGCTGATTTCTTTACAGGAGTAGTCGGGATGATCCGACAGAAAGGAGACAGCGGGATGAAGACGTTGTTTTTGCCGATCATGGCACTGGCAATCTGGGTGGTGCGCCCCTTCTGGGAGGAGATGGCCCCGGAACCGTATCATTATGATGTATACATCTATCAGGATCCGACCGAACAGGTTCTGGCGATCGTGTCACCTGACCCGTTCGGGCAGGACGCCCAGGATGGCCTGCGGGACTGGATCGCCGAATTGCACATCCGCGCGGCGAAGGCCTCGTACCAGGTGGACCTGGCTCTGCGTTCAACCGCCATGGATCAGGACTCGATCCGGTTCCGGGAAGTCGGCGACGCGCTGGTCATGGAGGTGTATGAAGTGCGCGAAGCGAACACGGACGGTGAAGAACCGCGCCGGTTCCTGATCGACCGCTCTGGATTCCGGGAGGTGATGAACCGCCCCGCGCTGTAAGCGAAAGGTATAACGCGGAGCGTTCTTGGAGTGCGCCCCGCACTGCGGAGCACTTTGACTGAAGCCGTGGCCGAAGCCATCCCCTACCACGGGACTCCACGGGCCAGCATGACGCCCAGCGCGACGACGATCACGGCCAGCAACAGGTTCATGCGTCCGAACCAGATCGCCACCAGACGCCACCGGCGCTCTTCCCAACTGCCCGGCACCTCGCGCCGGGCGCGGCCGGCGCGCGGCCCGACGATGAAGTCATGCGATGCGCTGATGACAAGGATCACGGCTACCAGGGACAGCTTCCAGGCCAGCGTCGCTCCGAATCCCGCCTGCCAGAAGGCCGGTTCGCTGAGTACATCCCACCCCATTCCCCTCGACGCCAGGTTGACATAACCGGTGATGACCAGGACCAGCAGGCAGGACCAGCCCACGAGGCGGAACCGGACACCGGTTTCGCGGATCAGACGCGCGCGCAGGCCCCGATCAGACAACCGCCGCAGGGCGGGCATCAGCACAAAGACAAGGAAAATCATTCCCCCGATCCAGGCCACCGCCGCCACGATGTGCAAAAAGACCGAAAAAACGTAAACGGCATGATTCATCATTTCTTTGCCTCCCAACCAATACCGCGGCGCCCTTTGCTTTTGTTTCGGATTTCGACATTCGAATTTCGATATTCCCGCATTTCGAAAGAAATGCGGGCTAAGGGGCTTGACGCCCTCCGCTCGTCCGCGTATATGTATTTAAGACTAAATTGTCTTAAATTAAATGTCAATCCTGTCCACACGCTGTATTTATGCCCTTCGGGCCGCCATGTACACGGCGGCGCACGCCGCCGAGCGCCCCTATGTCCAAACCCGGGACATGGCCGACGCGCTGGGCGTATCGTTCTTTTTCCTCACCAAAGTACTTCAGGATTTGAACCATCTCGGCATTCTAACATCCTGTCGAGGTCCGGCCGGCGGCGTCGCCCTGGCCCGACGCCCCGAGTCCATCTCCCTCCTCGATATCGTAAATCAAATCGAAGGCGAGGATATCTTCTCCTCCTGCCTGCTCGGCCTGGAAGGATGCGGAGAACGCAAGCCCTGCCCCCTGCACGGGGCCTGGGTCGAGGAACGGCGGCGCTTACGGAAAATTTTTGCGGGCACACGATTGTCGGATGTCGCCGAACCGGTCATCCGTGAAGTATTGCGCCTTTCCGACTAATGATCACCCACGAACCCAGATTGCGCGGCGGTCTGATTTAATTTAGGAGTAAATTGTCTTACATAAACCCAACAAGGAGAAGTAGATGAAAACACCCAACATCATACGTCGCGGCGGGACAGCCGCCTGGATCATGGCCGCCGCCTGGCTGGCGGCCGCCCCGTCGCCGGCCGCGGGCGAATGGGACCTGCCGGTCGAGGACGCCGTACTGACCCGCGCGCCGCACGTGCCACCGCCCATCACGCGGCGTCATCCGGCGCGGGTCGTCGTGCACCTGGAAGTAACCGAATACGTTGGCGAATTGGCCGACGGCGTCCAGTATACGTTCTGGGCGTTCGGTGAATCCGTGCCCGGCCCGTTTATCCGCATCCGCCAGGGTGACCGCGTCGAGTTCAACCTGCACAACCGCCCGGACAGTACCGTGCCGCATAACATCGACCTGCACGCGGTAACCGGGCCGGGCGGCGGCGCCGAAGCCACGCTGGCCGCCCCCGGACAGAGCGCGAGTTTCACTTTCACCGCACTGAACCCGGGGCTGTATGTGTACCACTGCGCCACGCCGCCCGTCGGCATGCATATCGCCAACGGGATGTACGGACTGATCCTGGTCGAACCCGAACACGGGTTCCCGGAAGTGGATCGCGAATACTACGTCATGCAAAGCGAATTCTACACGGAAGGCACGCACGGCGAACAGGGACATCAGTTCTTCTCGCTCGACAAAGCCTATGATGAACAACCCGACTACGTCGTCTTCAACGGCGCGGTGGGCGCGTTGACGGGCGACAGGGCTTTGCAGGCCAAGGTCGGCGACCGGGTGCGCCTCTTTGTCGGAAACGGCGGCCCCAACCTGGTCTCGTCGTTTCATGTCATCGGCGAGATCTTCGACAAGGTCTGGATCGAAGGGGGCGACCGGATCAATCACAACGTGCAAACTACACTGGTCCCGGCGGGCGGATCGGCCATCGTCGAATTCAACGTCGAAGTGCCCGGCACATATATCCTGGTGGATCATTCGATCTTCCGGGCCTTTAACAAGGGCGCCGTCGGGATGTTGAAGGTCGACGGCGCCGGCGATGCGCGCGTATTTGCCACAAGCCACGAGAAGATCGAGTACAAGCCACAGCCCCAACCGGCGCCCGCGAGCGAAACCGCCCGCTCAGCCGGGAGCGTTCCATTGACCGGCCACGATATGATGGGAAAAGGGGAGCAGGTCTACCGCATGAATTGCCTGCCCTGCCATCAGGCCAATGGACAAGGCATTCCGAAAATATTCCCGTCGCTGGCCGGCAGCGACTGGTTGATGGAAAACGCCGACCGCGCGATTGCCGGCGTGATCCACGGCCAGCAGGGTCGAACCACAGGACAACTCATGCCGCCCCAGAACCTGAACAACGATCAGATCGCGCAGGTGATGACCTATGTCATGAACAGTTGGGGCAACGACGGCGACGAGGTGACACCAGAACAAGTGCAAAACGTCCGCCGGTCCGGACGGCGTGTCACCGATTTCTAGAGGAGCCTTGCCATGCGTGCCAGAGGAATACTACGCGTCATCGGACTGATCCCGGCGATCTGGGCAACCGCCCTCATCGCACCGGCCGCCGACATGATCCGGATTCCCGCCGGCACGTATGTGCCCTTCTACGAGGGCACGGAGCCGGTAACCGTCGAGTCCTTCTATCTCGACACCTATCCGGTTACGAATGCCGAGTTTCTGGAGTTCGTGCGGGCCCGGCCCGAATGGCGTCGGTCCGCCGTGCGCCGTGTGCTCGCGGACGACAACTATCTCCTCCAGTGGGCGGGCGATCTCGAACCCGGACCGGGCGGAACCGAATGGCGGGACAGCCCGGTGACTCATGTTTCCTGGTTCGCCGCCCGCGCCTACGCCCGATGGGCGGGCAAACGCCTGCCAACGCTCCATGAATGGGAATACGCCGCCGCGGCCGGCGTGAACCAGCCCGACGAGCGGAACAACCCCGATTACAATCAACGCATCATCAACTGGTACAGCCGGCGCGTTCAACTGCCCCTCCCACCGGTCGGATCGAGTTACCGGAACTACTGGGGCGTGTATGATCTGCACGGCCTGATCTGGGAATGGACGGAGGATTTCAACAGCATGACCATCTCGGGCGACGCGCGCACGGGCGGACAGGCCAACCGCGAGGCCTTCTGCGGCGGCAGCGCCTTGACCGCCACGGACAAACGCAATTACGTCGCCTTCATGCGATTCACCCTGCGCTCAAGCCTTCAGGCCCGGCACACCGTGTCCAGCCTGGGGTTCCGCTGCGCGCGGGACGCCAACGATACCCTGGCCACGATCAATAAAGGAGAACAACCATGAAGATGACCTGTCCCCTGATCCTCATCGGCGCGCTGATCACCGCCGCCGCCCAAGCCGATTCGTCCTGCTGCGCAACAACGCCGCGGGCCGCGCCGCATAGCGACGATTCCGTCTATCACCTCGAATCGATCTGGACGGACCAGAACGGCAAAAGGACCGAACTCGAAGAACTGAAGGGCAGACCGCACATCGTGTCGATGATCTTCACCCATTGCACCTACGCCTGCCCCATCATCGCCGCCGACCTGAAGGCGATAGACGAACAATTGTCGGCGGAACAGAAGGACGCCGTGGACTTCGTCCTGTTCTCCTTCGACGCCAAGCGCGATACGCCCGAGTTGCTGACAGAGTTTGCGGAACGCAACGGCCTGGACCGCGAGCGATGGCGGCTTAAAGTATCGGACGGGGACAGCATCCGCGAACTGGCCGCGGCGTTCGGCATCCGGTACCGTGAAGAAGCCGACGGTCAGATTACTCACTCCAACGTAATCCTCGTGCTGAATGAGGAGGGCGAAATCGTGCATCGGCAGGAAGGACTGCAGATAGATGCCGAGGCCTCGGCGCAAACCATCGTGAAGAAATTGATGCTTTGACACTCATGCGGAAGAACTTTCAGATCGAACCGTATCGCATTCTATTCCCGCTGGGCTGGACTCTCGGCATCGCCGGCGTCTTGTTGTGGCCCTTGTTTGTCTACGGGTTGTACCCGTATCCGGCCCTACCGCACGCGCGCGTGATGATCCAGGGGTTCGCCGCCTGTTTCATCCTCGGATTCATGGGTACCGCGTTGCCGCACATGCTCGAATCGAAACCGTTTCGGGTGACCGAGGTCTTCGCGCTGGCGGGCGGGTTGCTCTGGGTATCGGTGTTGCATGTGGCGGGCTATTCGGCCGCGGCGGACGGGTTGTTTGTTTGCGTGTTGATCACATTCCTGTTTTTCGGCGCCCGACGCTGGCCCGCTCGGCGCGATATGCCGCCGCCGGGCCTGGTGGCCGCCATGCTCGGCATCCTCTGCGCCATCCTGGGCACAATCATCCAGGCGCTGTATTTCCCGATGAACCTGCCCGCCGTCCTGTTCCCGCTGGGCAAGCTGTTGCTCTATCAGGGATTTCTGCTTCTGCCGGTCCTCGGCATCGGAGGATTCATCCTGCCGGTCTTCATGGGGTATGAACGGAAACTGTCGACCGGGAGCGTACCCGGCTTCCCCTCTCGCAAGCCATCGAGAACCTGGTGGAAGCAGTCCGGCGTTCTGCTGGCGTTCAGTCTGGTCGTGATCGGGAGCTTCGCACTCGAAGCCGCCGGCCAGGTCCGCGGGGGCTATTTCCTTCGCGCCGCTACGCTCGTGATCTTCTTCGCGCGATACATCCCCATCCACCGCGATCAACGCGCGACCGGCGCCCTGTCCTGGAACATGCGCATCGCGTTGTTCTGCGTCGTGCTGGGCTACGGACTGGCCGCCATCTGGACCCTTCGTCATCTGGCGTTGCTGCACGTGGTGTTCATGACGGGATTCGGCCTGCTGATTTTCGCGGTCGCGGCACGCGTGATCGTGGCGCACGGGGGACAGCGCCATCTGTTCGCCGCGCACATCGTGTCGGTGTGGGTCATGTTTGGGCTGGTCGTTCTGGCCATGCTCACGAGGGTGTCGGCCGACTGGATGCCGGCGACGCGCTTCAACCACTATGCCTACGCCGCGATGGCCTGGATCCCGGGCGCCCTGGTCTGGGCCTGGGGATTATTCCGCTATCTGTTCAGCCGGGACGACGAAGCGGCCATGCAGGCGCATGTGGTATCCGTCCGATCAGGCCGGTAAGAGAAAGGGACAGGCACCTTGTCTCTCTATCGCCGTAACTCCTTCATTTCCAACGATTGGAAGCCCGCGACCCCATTATTTCCAATCATTGGAAGTTTCTGTGGCTCGTTTCAGCGCAACCGATTTTAATTGGCTGGGAATGAGTGTGTTACACGCAATATGCGGCCAAGGTGCCTGTCCCTATTCTTACGGCTTGCGCGCATACAACTGATCGACGACTTCGTCGGGTACGCGCAAGGACCCGAATCCGCGGCCCAGCTTGATCTTCGGCGATACCGCGCCGTGGAAATCCGAACCGCCCGAGGCGACCAGGTCGAACTCCTTTGCGAACTTGAGATACTCACGCTGCCTCGCGGAGTCGTGATCCGAGTAATAGATTTCAACGCCTTCCAGCCCCAGGTCACGCAATTCGCCCAGAAACAGGCGCAACGGACCGGGTTTCATCTGCAAGGTGAACGGATGGGCCAGGACCGGCACCCCGCCGGCGGACCGGATCATCTCAATCGCCTCATGCGGAGAAAGGGTCCGCCGTTGCGCATAGGCCGATTTCCCGCGCGCCAGAAACCGATCGAAGGCGTCGCGTGACGAGGTCGCGTAACCACGCGCCACCATCGCCTGCGCGAAATGGGGCCGCCCAACGACCTCGTCGCCGGCATAGGACTGCACCTCATCCCAGCCGATGTGCAAACCAAGTTTATGCAATTTACTCATGATCTCCTCGTTGCGCGCTCGTCGCCCCCGCCGGACCCACGCGAGTTGTTCGTTCAATAGGCGGTCGGCATGATCGATGAAGTAGCCGAGCATGTGCAGTTCGCCGGGTTGATGCGACGTGCTGAGTTCGACGCCGGGCACGGCGCGCAGGTTCACGGCGGCCGCCGCCTCCAGGAAGCGCGGAATCCCCGCCACGGTATCGTGATCGGTCAACGCCACGGCGGCGAGCTTCGCCTTCACGGCGGCTTCCACCAGTTCCTCGGGTGTGTACGTCCCGTCGGAAAAGAGAGAATGGGCGTGCAGATCAATCATGGGGAGGAAAATCCGAAATTCGAATATCGAAACTCGAAACAAGCACGAAATCAGAAATCATTGTTTTGACCATTCGATTTTTCCGGCATTTGTTTCGGATTCCGAAATTCGTGCTTCGAATTTGAACATGCTTCTTACAAGCCGTTGATCGCACTCACTATCGCGTCGGTGGTGACCCCGAAATGCGCCCACGTTTCGAGATGCCCGTCGGACGGCGCGATACGCGGATCCACGATGCCGATATGCTCCAGCGGAAGCGATCGGCCATACGCCGCGGTACGCACAAGCCCGGCAAATCCGCGCAATCCGATTTCCGGCGTCGCGATGAGCCCGTCCTCCACCGTCACAATTCCTTCGGCGTAC
>CAYRPR010000062.1:0-8803 GCA_964425945.1 uncultured Verrucomicrobiota bacterium
ATGCGGCGGAGCAGCATACGGTCGAGGGCGACGACACGGCATGGGATCGGACCAAGGAAGTCGCGACGGGCATGAAGGACCAGGCGGTGCGCGCCGGAACGTTCGTGAAGGACACGGCTGAGAATGTGGTGGAAATCGGAAGCGGGATGACGGATGAGGATGTCCGCGACGAGATCTTCGACCAGATGAATGAGAACCTGGCGCTGGATAATCTGCGGGAGGCCCCGGGCGCGATCGCGAGCATTTACAGCGACAATGAAACCGTGCGGCAAAGCAAGGCCACGCACCGGGATATCGCTCAGGGACTGTACGACCGCTTCATCGAACAGGGCGCGACACCGGAGGAGGCGGCCGCCGCCGCGCAGGCGTATGACGATGGTGATTTCAACAAGGTGCGCGATTTGCGTTCCCGGCTCCAGGAGGAGAATCGGAATCAGGAGGGCGACACAGAGGGCGATGTGCCCGGCGGTGCCGCCGGCGATACGCGCATCCCGTCGGGATCGGATGGGAAGACGTCGGCGGGCGACGGGGAACCGATGGAGGATCATGACGAGGGTGGACCGATCACCGTTGCCGGGGGGAGCGACTCATCCGGGCGCGATGAGGAGGCCGGTGAGGGGGGTGAGGGCGGAGATGAAGATCAGCCGTCCGGTTCGACGGAGGGAGATCAATCCGGCGGCGATGGGGATCGCGGTACCCGCACGAGCGACGCGCCGGGTGGCGCTGGGGACGGCGATGTGCAGGTGTCGTGGGGCGATGATTCGGAGTCGGGGTCATCGTCCGGTTGGCAGGACGGTCCCGCAGACGACGCAGGCGGCGAAGGGATCGATATTTCGTGGGCCAACGGACTGGTGAACGACGGCCGCGAGCGCTCGCCTTCGCGTGTGGGCGGCGGCAAGCCGTCGAGCGGCGATGACGGTGGATATGTGATCGATCAGGGCGCTGTCGGAGGCAATGTGTCCGCTGACAAGACCGCCACGCGCACCGCACACGGGAAACGAGAGGGCGATCATGCCGGCCGGGCGGAAGCATCGACCGGCACGGGCGACGTGCCCGATCCGCTCGGCCGCTTGGCGGATGCCGTGGATCAGGTGGATCAGACCGTACGAAGCGCCGGCGACGCCGTGCAGGGTGCGCAGGACATTCACGATCAGGTCACAAACTGGGGCAAATCCCCTTCACATGATGATCACGGAAACGGTCATGGTCACGGCGGTGCGCCGAAATCACAGTCCCCACAGCCGCCTCCCGGCATGCCGCCCGGCACGCAGGTGGCGAAGGCTCCGGCCGGCTCATCGTCCGGAGGCGGGGGCGGACATGGCGCGCCCGTGTCGAGCGGTGGCGGAAAGTCGCCCTCGGGCAAAACCGGCAAACCGCCCTCGTCCGCCGGATCAAGCGGCGGCTCGGGCGGAGGCGGAGGTAGTGGTGGCGGTTCCGGAGGATGGGCCGTGTATATCAATCATGATTTTCTCGGCGTAGGGAATACGGAACGGTTCAAGCCGGGCCGCGAAAAGATCGTTCAGCGCGTGGGATCGGAATCGGCGGGTTACGCATGGCTCTGTCCCAAGCTCTATATCACGTCCGTGCCCACGCCCCCGGTCGGATTTCAGTCGGCCTACGCCGAATACGAAGGCAAGGAGTACCGTGTGCGCGCGGACATCATGGACTACTGCAAGTGAGGCATGGCCGGCTGAAAGCCGTGAGGACGGGCATCACATGCGCGATGAGATTGTCGTCGATTCGGCGCAATGCGTCCGGTCTTCTCCCGAGGTGACGATTGGGGTGATTGCGAAGGCCCCGTCCACCGGGTGGAACGGGTCGGCGACCGTTGATTATTCTGAGCTATGGCACCATGCAATAGGAGGGACGGCGTGCGGCGAGATCGCTTCATACGGCTATGCGCGGTGGTGGCCGCGCTGATCGGGTCGGTATCGAGTCTGCGTGCGGAACCGGAACGGTACGATCTTCTCGAGTACGTTGCGAAGTTTCGCCAACAGGCCCTGACCGACGCGGAATCAGCCTTTGCGGAATACGGTGTCGCAGCCGTGCGCGAACGTATCGCTCACTACAACAGCACCGTATGGGCCGATGTGGAGCCCGATGTCGGTTGGTCCTATTTCTTCGGCGTCTCGCCGATAGGTTTGGGGTCGCTCGGCGGGACCACGCCGATTGTCAGCTTCTACAATCCGTGGGCCGATGTCTTCCTTCTTACGGAGTGGCGTGTCCGGGAGGGAGGATTGCGAATGACGGACGTCGAGTTCGTGAACGGCGACTGGATGCGGCAGAATCCCGACGGCATCATCCCGTCGCCGCTTTGGCGGCGCAGCGTCCTTTTCCGGCCCGAAGCCCTGGCCATCAGCTATGCCCAATCCATCGCCGCATTCGAAGACGTGGTGCCGCTCCAGGCGGATATGCGGGTCGCCGACTTTGCCGATTACCGGGACGAGCCGCTTCTGCGGGAATTGAATGAAGCGGCTGTGAAGCTGTTGCTGACGGATGCGATTGTCCACATTCAGCGCTGGCGGTGGCCCTTGGAGGACGACCCGGCTCGTCTTGTCCGCGCCCGTGAACACACGTGGGAAACGCTGGACGTCTGGCGTCAGGGTGATGTCGGCGCTCTGCTCGATCAGGCGAAGGATACGTCGCCTGTGACGCGGGATTGGTTGGCGCGAAACCTGTCCGAGTGGGATGCGAATCTCCAAGTCCTGCGCGCGGACTTCGGGCCCGATGGTATGCTGGTTTATCTCGTCCCGGACACCCTGCCCGTCGGTTTTGTGACGTTCTTGTATTTGGGGGCGGAGCCGGAAGAGCAACTTCGTCGGATCGATGTCATCAGTTACCAGCAGGCGTACGAGGAACTGACCGGCCCCGCGGCGGCGCGGGAGGGCGGGCCGTGACGCACCGGTGGATAACTATGGTTCTGATCGGGTTGCTGGCCGGAGGGGTGCGGGCGCCGGCGGCCGGGCCGGGCGGGAAGGAACAGCCGAAATCCCGTTCCGCGGCCGAGCGGGCGGGCGAAACGGCGTGGAGCACCTTCGAATCCTCGACCGGTGCCGCCGGCAATGTGGCCGATGCCGTAACCCAGGAGGCCGCGACCAAGGGGGGAACCAAGAAGCTCCTGCGTGAACTGGGACATACGAAGAACATCAACCAGGTGTCCCGGGACGTGGCCAACGGATTCAATAAGACGCTGGAGAGCGGGCGTCTCGGACAGGCCCGTAAGGCGCTGAGCCAAACGCCCAAGGGCGGCGCGACGCTGGGCTCGAAAGCGGGTGGCGCCGTGGTCGGACATTTGGGGGATATTTCCCAGGCCGCCGGCGCGGCGATGGAGGGCGACGCCGTCGGTGTCGCGCAGTCGGGCGCGAACATTGCCGGTTCCGCGGCCTCGACGGCCGGCGGGGGCGCCGCCGGCGCGAAGTTGGGCGCGGGGATTGGATTTGCACTGGGAGGGCCGCCCGGCGCGCTGGTGGGCGGGGCGCTTGGAGGGATCGGCGGCGGTATTGCGGGGCAGATTCTGTATGACAACACCGGACGCCGGGTGGTGGATACGGTCGCCGAAAATGTGTCCGATAGCCTGACCACTGCGGCCGAGGAAACGGAACGAAAAGAGCGGCGGGAGCGGGTGGACAAAATACGGGAAGAACGCGAGAAGGAAGCCGCGCAGAAGAAGGACGAGAAGGCGCCGGAACCGGTTATCCAGTACCCGGAACCCATCGGCCCCGAATTGCCGCCGGAACCCGTCGTCCCGCCCCCCGAACAGCCTCCCAAACAACCCCCCGAGCCACCGCCCGAAGAACCGCCCGAAGAACCGCCAGCGCCACCGGAGGAACCGCCACACCCCCCCGAGCAACCGCCACAGCTTCCGAAACCGCCGGAAGAGCCCCCGCCGGATGATGTCGAACCGCCGCCGGAGGAGAAGGGCGACGATACGCCGCCGGGCGATACGGACCCTCCTTCGCGAGGCGAGGACTCGCCGACCGGTGAAGTAGAGCGCCCGCCGGATGACAGCGAACCCGGCGATGACGAATGGTATCAGGATGATGAAACGGGTGCGTCGGAAGGGAACGATGGACCTGATCTGGGCGGCCTGATCGATGACTCGGTGGGGCGACAGGCGGGCATCGCCGGTGATCTAGCGGGCGGGTTGGGCGACGGCACGCTGAGCGATCCGATGCCCCCGGATGATATCGCCGGCCGAACCGGTGTGAGCCGGGGCAAAGTCGACAAACTGCTCGATGGCACGTATGACCCGCGCAACGACGGCCCGGCGGACGATGATGGCGGCGGCGGATTCGACGTGGCCGCCGCGACGGGATTGCTGGACGACAGCCGGAACCAGGGCGCGGGCGTCGGCGGGCGCGGCAAACCGGGGAGCGGCGATGATGGCGGGTATGTAATCGAGCAGGGTTCCGTGGGCGGCGATGTGGCCGGCGACAAGTCGCGCGCGCGTACGGCGCACGGCCAGCGCGCCGGCGATCACGCCGGACGTGACGAGGCCTCCACCGGCACGGGCGATGTGCCGGATCCTTTGGGCCGCCTCGCGGATTCCGTCAACCAGGTGAGCGACACGGTTCGCGGCGCGAGCGACACCGTGCGAGACGCGCAGGATATTCACGATCAGATCAAGAATCGTGGCAAGCCGCCATCAAACAACGGCGGACCGGGCGGGCAGGGCGGACCGGGCAAGTCACAACAACCGGGCGCCGGCATGCCGCCCGGCACGCAGGTGGCGCAGGGTCCGACCGGGGGCGGCGTGCCGGGCGGAGGCGGAACCGCCGGCGGTGGCGCAGGTAAACCGCCGTCGACCGGCGGTCAGGGCGGCGGCGGGGATGGCGGCGATACGGTGACCGTGACGGATACCGGCACGGCAGGCGCGGGGGGCAGCAGTGGCGCGTCGGGTTCCGGCTCAGGCGGTTTTGCCGATACAGCGCAGGATCAGGTGATCGACGGGTCCTCCCAGATCGGCAACCGGAAGGTGACCGGCGTGAAGGTCACGCTGAATTACGAGGCGTACAGCATTCCGGACCAGTTCCAGATCCGGTACGAAGACAAGCCGATCGGCGATACCGGCAACATCAGCGGCAACGGCACGCTCGTGCGCAGTGCCAGCGGGTCCTCGCCCATTGTGGTCATCCGCGTGCTGACGCCGCAGGGCGGAACCAGTTGGAACTGGTCGGCAACCGTGGAGTATTCGGTGCAATGAGGGGGGAGATTCACAGAGTCGGTCTGTTGTTGGGTCTGGCCCTCACGGGTGTTTCGGGTCCGGTCGCCCTTCGAGCCGCCACGTTGGAGGAGTATCAGCAGGCGCAAGCGCAACTCGGGCAATTGCAGCAGCAGGTGGCCGCGGCCGAAGCGCGCGCGGCGGCGGCCCGGCAGGCGCATGCGCGGCAACTCGCGAGTCTGCGTCAACGTATTGCCGCGCTCGAGGCGGAGATCTTGAGCGAGAAGCTGCAGCGGGCCGCGAACGCGGGCGCGGCCGCCGTGCCGGATGCGGTGGGCGCGGAAGAGGCCGCCGTGGACAGCGCCGTGGACGCCGCCTTCGACTCATGGCGACTGAGCGCATTGCGTTCGGAGAAAAAGGATCTTGAACGGCAGTTGCGGGCGCTGGAAAGCCAGGGCAGTCCGTCGCTCGCGGCGGCGGAAGCGGAAGTCCAATCGCTCCGACAACAGATCGCCGCGCAACAGTCGCGCGTAGAAAGCATGGCCTCGGCGCCCACCCAAGAGGACTTGGAACAGGACCTCGACGAACAGGACGATCGCGTTGCGCGACACGAGGAGGACGTCAACCGCCTCCGGGAACGCGGCGCCGACCCGGAAGACGTCGATTCGGCCCAATGGATACTGGAACAGGAACGACGTCGGCAGGAAGAACTGCGGCAGCGGCTCGCCGAAGGCGATTATCGGGATTTCGAGCCGGAGCCCCCGGCGTCCGGCGGCGCGCCGGCGGACGCCGAAACGTCCTGGAATTGGGATGACGGACCGACGGATGACGCGGGCGGTGACGACTTCGATTTGGCGCAGGCGAACGGATTGTTGAACGACAGTCGCGGACAAACACCCGCAGGTGGCGGCGGTCCGTCGGGCGCGGGCGATGACGGCGGCTACGTGATTGATCAGGGCCGCGTGGGCGGCGATATCGCCGGCGACAAGGCGCGTACGCGCACCGCGCACGGCCGCCGCGAAGGCGATCACGCCGGACGAGCGGAGGCGTCGACCGGCACGGGCGACGTGCCCGATCCGCTGGGTCGATTGGCGGACGCCGTCGACCAAGTGAGTCAAACCGTGCAGGGTGCCAGCGAAACCGTACGGGGCGCGCAGGACATTCACGACCAGATCCGGGATCGCGGCGGGCCGTCTTCGCACGATGATGACCATGCTCCGCCCGTCGGCGACGGGCAGGGGCATGGTGGCGGCAACCCCGCGGCGCACTCGCAGTCTCCCCCGCCGAGTGCGTCGTCCGCGTCGGGATCGCCCGGGCCGGTGGTTGCTGGCGGCGGCGGATCCGGCGGCGGCGGAAAGAGCCCCGCCAACAGCGGCGGCAAACCCCCGTCCTCATCGGCGGGCGGATCGTCCGGTGGCGGTTCCGGCGGATGGGCCGTGTATATCAATCATGATTTTCTCGGCGTAGGGAATACGGAACGGTTCAAGCCGGGCCGCGAAAAGATCGTTCAGCGCGTGGGATCGGAATCGGCGGGTTACGCATGGCTCTGTCCCAAGCTCTATATCACGTCCGTGCCCACGCCCCCGGTCGGATTTCAGTCGGCCTACGCCGAATACGAAGGCAAGGAGTACCGTGTACGCGCGGACATCATGGACTACTGCAAGTGAGGCATGTGCGAATGAAGACCGTGTTAACAATAATCGCGTGCGCGGGAATCGTCGTGGCGCTGCGGGCCGCCGCGTGGGCGGCGAGCGTGGACGCGCAGATCGTGTACATGCGTGCGCGCGATGCGAACGGGGCGGTCATGCTGCTGCCCGTGTTCGATCCGCGCGGACATCGCATGCGGTACGAGGTGATGGTGGACGAAACGGACACACCGGTGCGCGTGCGGGATGTCGAATCGCGTGGCGGGGCGCAGCGGTTTTTCGTAATCGATTCCGATCCGAACGGGAATGTGTATTTCAGGCTTCGGGTACTCGCGTCCGACGGGCGGATCGTGTTTGATCCCGTGCCGAAACCACCGGGCCTGCGCGTATGGCCCTTGGCGGGGGAGAAGGAATAATGTGCTTGTGCGAAATCGAAGCCCGTATAGACTGATCAACGGGGAGGAGGTTCCATGAATATCCGACGAGGTAGGCTCTGGCGGCCGGTTTTGATCGTCGCCGCGTGCGCGCTCCAGACGTTCGGCCAATCTACGGATAAACGCGTGGCCGTCGTCTTTGAGGAACAGGTGCGCGGGGTGTTCGGCCTTTCGGGAAGTTGGGTCGATCCGGGCCGGGCCGAGGAAATCCTGATCGATAAGTTGGCCGCGGCGGGCTATCAGGTCGTGGACGCGCAGATCGTGCGCGCGCAGATTCTGCGCGACCAGGCCGTGCAGGTGCTGGGCGGTGACCAGAAGGCGGCGGTTGCCGTCGGCGCGCGCCTCGAAGCGCCCTGGGTCGTCGTGGGGCGCGGCTACGCCAAGCCCTCCGGGAATGTCGCCGGCTCCTCCATGAAATCGAATCAGGGACAGGTCACCCTGCGACTCCTCGATGCCCAGAGCGGCGCGGTGCTCGCGACGGCCTCCGCTACCGCGACCAAACCGCATGTCGATGAAGTGGCCGGTGGAGCGCTCGCGCTCGAGGCCGCGAGCGAGGAGGCGGGCGAGAAACTGATATCCGCGATGTCCGGAATCCGGACCGGGAAGAGCGCCGGTCCGCAGTCCTTGAACATCAGTATCTCGGGCCTGCATTCGTACCGGCACTACGCGCACGTGCAGGAATGGATCGAAGAGAACATCTCCGGTTTCAGGGGCATCGATCGACAGGAATACACGGCCGGCAGCGCGCAGATGGATATTTCGTGCAGTGCCACCGGCCACGAATTCGCGCGCCAGATCGCCATGGCGCGCTTCGAAGGATTCTCCGTCAATCCGCTCGATGTCAGTGACCGGACCGTCACGCTGAGGGTGATTATTCATGATCGGTAAGCGAAGCATCATCGGCCTGTCTGTCGTCCTGTGGGGCTTGGGCCCTTATGCCGGCGCGGCGCAACTGCAATATGATGAAGCGGAGGAACAGGTGGTGATCGGCACGCGCGCATACCAGTACCGCGAACAGCAACAGGGCTTCGTATCGCCGCAGGGAGACTGGGTGGGCTGGATGGATGCGGGACACTGGGAGAGCCGGCCCAAACAGGGTCCGCGCGAGCGGTACGATCTAAACGGCCAATTGATCTGGCGGGAGAAGGTGAAGGTCACGCAGCCCGCGTCGCGCGGCGGTTATGATCCCCGCGCGGATGTCGGCGATAGCGGCCATCGCGCCGGCGACCCGTCCGGCGCGATGGACTACCTGCAGCAGCGGGGATCCGCGGGCGCTTCGACCCGTCCGATATCCGGCGAGGAATACGGCGCGCCCATCGCGGAGGAAGCCATCGGCGGCGATTCCGCAGGCAAGAAGAGGGCGCAGCGCGAGGCCTGGACCGCGCGGCCCGGAGTCCATGCGGGCGATCCCGAAGCCGCGATGGAGACCGGCGAGGTGCCGGATCCTTTGAAAAAGTTGGCGGATGCGGTGGGTTCCATCCAATCCGCCGTGCAGGGCGTGAGCAGCACGATTCAGGGGGCGCAGGATCTGGAGAATCAGATCGAGCATTTCGGGGAGGACG
>CAYRPR010000063.1:0-1149 GCA_964425945.1 uncultured Verrucomicrobiota bacterium
CATCGTACGCGAAGATCTTGGGGTTGATGTTGATGCACTCGTCGCACGAGGTGCATTCGGCCTGGTCGATCCATACGGGTTCGTAGCCGTCAGGTCCACCCGCCGCGGTCGCAGGAGCGCCGGGCGCGGGCGCCGCGGTGGGCGCCGAAACCAAGCTCTGAAGCGCCGCGGCTCCGCCGCCTTGGCCGGACAACATGGCCATCAGGCCGGTCGCCAGTTTCTGAGCGGTTTCGGCGCGAACCTGCTGGGCAATCGCGTTCGGGTCCACTTTCTTCATCAGGCCCGCCAGCGACTTGATGGTCCGCCAGAAGGTCCGGCGCTCCTCGGTGGAGGTCACCAGTTCGGCGGAGACCAGTACGCGAATCAGGCGGTTCTTCTTGTTGACCGCCCACACGTACGGATATTTGCCTTCACGGTCCTCGATTGACAGATCGATGAACTCCGCGATCGGCACCATGTTCTCGTTCCAGGTGTCCTGCGGTGCGACGCGGAAATGTTTCCGGAACCGCGCCTCGCCGACGGCGAAGTCGGCGAAGGTCATCGGCAGTTCCATCCTCTGCGTATTCCCGTCATCATCCTGGTATTCGAGGGCATATACGGGCCAATCGTCGTCAATGGCCGGATTGCCATCGAGATTCAGGCAGTCCTCCCAGGCTTCGCCGCCTTCCGGATCGAAGCGCAGGACCGGATACGCGCGCGATTCGAGCGCCATCTTACTGCGCGCGAACGAGGCGTCGTCCCCCACGCCGTGTTCCGGCTGGCATACCGTGTACATGTTGAAGAGCGCAGGCCGTCGCGCGTTAATGCCGTCGATGAAGCCCTCGATCATATGCGTGTAGTTCGACAGGTTGCCCTGGAAGATGAACGCCGTGCGGTGCGCGGCGCCGATCAGGCTCATTTCCTTGCGCGTTTCGCTCTTGCCGTGCCATGCCTTGCCGTACGGGGCCATGTCGGATACCTGGCCGATGAAGCCGGAGGTGCAGGCCTGACCGCCGGTGTTGGAATAGACCTGCGTGTCGAGCACGAGGATCTTGATCGGACGGCCCGAGACCAGGGCGCGGGATACATTCTGGAATCCGATATCGTACATCGCGCCGTCGCCGCCGACCGCCACGACCGGAGGACACAGCAGGAACTCGTCATCCGTGA
>CAYRPR010000063.1:1159-8765 GCA_964425945.1 uncultured Verrucomicrobiota bacterium
ACTTGCTCCAGTTGAAGTACGTCAGCGAGTCGCGGACCTTGTCGTAGCTTTCCTTGCCTTCCAACTCCGCTTCGGCCATGCGGATGGCCTTGAATCCATCGGCCATCTTGACCATGTGCCCCTCGAAAACGCCGAGCGCGACGGAGGGCGCGTCCTGGAACAGGTGATTGGTCCAGGGGAACGGGTAGGGATTGTACGGATACGTGGACCCGTACACGGACGAACATCCGGTAGCATTGGTGAAGCCCATGCTGGACCGGCCTCGATTCGATGTGCCGACCTCGTAGTTCCATTTCAGGTCGTTCAGTTTCTTCAGCAGGCCCGTCGTCCAGGACAGCCATTCCTGGTCGAGCGGCGTGCCGGCCTTGCCCTGGTCGAGTTCGCCGGCCAGTTCGGCCAGCTTGAGATCGCCCGCGCGGTGCGATTCGATGATTTGCTGGATGCGCGGCGCGTCGCTGATGTCCACCGTCTCGGCCAGTCTCATCTTAATGTGCTGTTCGAGGCGCTGGATCAGGCCGGTCAGATACTCGACATGTTTCTTCACGCGTCGTTGCATCAGCGTGGTTACCGTGGACGTGAAGATGTGGAGGACGGATTTTTCGCCGCACCCCGTGCAGGCGCCATCGCCGCATTGCATGGACTGATACGCCGTTTTGTCCATCAGCATGGTTTCCAGCGCGCCGATCTTCTCGTCGATGTCGTCGATGCGGATGTATTCGGGCGGTGTGGTAGGCAGGTCCAGCCAGAATTCCCAGTCGCGCCGCAAGGTTTCGACGCTTTCGGGGGTCTGGTCGACCACCACCAGCGCTTCGTCCTCGCAGACATCCACGCAGAGCATACAGCCTTTGCAGGTGTAGGGGTTTACGGTAATGGCGAACAGGCCGCCGGTACCCTTCTGCTGTTTCTCCTTCTGGTTGTAGTACGGTTTGGTCAGATTGAATTTGAATCCGCCCATGGACTCCCGAAACCAGCCGAATTCCTGTTCGACTTCCTTGCGCTCCGCATCGGGCGATTCCGCGATGGTGGCGGTGATGGCCTGGTCCAGCAGGGGGCCGACATCGACCGCCTTGCCGTTGGCGCCGCTGGTGGCCGCGCGCAGTTTCTTCTCAACGGTGCGTACGGCGCGCCGCAGGTGTTTGACCTCGCGTCCGGCCTTCTCGACACGTTTGATGGTCGTGTTGAACGCGTCGGCGACCGAACAGGCCAGTCCGGGAATCGCGCTGTACGGGCATACGGTGAAGCAGTCACTACATGCCGTGCATTTTTCCGGAGTCCACATGGGGTGATTGAACCGGATCTGTGTCATGTCGCGGTACACGCCGGTTTGCGCGGGGATCAGGGACATTGCGATGAAGGGGTCGGTCAGGTTGTCGTTCGGCTTTCCGCCGAGATAGAAGTTCCCGGTCTGTTCCCAGAACCGCTGGATATCCGTTTTCGGATCGTCGCTGGCCGGGATGCGCTTCAGCATGGCCGGCAGGGGCGAGGCCTTCTTCAGTTCCTGTTCGCGCTCCGTCGTGACCGACTTCTCCGTGATTTCCTTGACCTGATCGAAACCGCGGCGGACGACGCGCAGGTTGTCCTCCACGACGCGCGCGCCCTTGCTTCCGAACTTGCTTTCGATCTGGGCCTTGATGGCGGCGAACAATTTCTCCTCGGTCAGGTTCGCCGACGCCATGACCGGCGAGGCGGCGAAGAAAGCGCCCTGGAACGCGATGCCCTGCATGCGGAACTGCAGTTCGGGATCGGTGGCTTCTTCGCGGGCGATCTTGAATGCGTCGAGGTAGAACACGCGGATCTCGTTGTCGATGATGAACTTCTGGTGCGTGATCGGGATCTTGCGCCAGACATCCTCCGGGGATTCCATGTCGCTCTGGATGATAAAGGAGCCGGTCTTCTTCAGTCCGAACAGCGGGTTTGAGTGGCTGAACACGTTCGGATCGGGGGACAGCACCACGTCCACATAATTGTATTCGCAGTTGATCCGGATGGGTTCCGGCGCGGCGGACAGATAATACGTGGTCGGCTGACCTTTCTTCTCCGATCCGTATTTCGGGTTGGCTTTGATGTCGTAGCCGAGCAGGTCGTACAGGGTCATGGCGAGGTTCTTGCCGGTCGTGATGGCGCCCCAGCCGCCGACGGAGTGCATGCGCACCGTGATCGAGCCCTTCGGCAGAAGGTTTGGATTCTCGCTGCCCTTGATGGCGAGTTCCTTGATGTCCGGATAGCCCTCGCGCAGTTGCTGTTGGTAGATCTCCTGTTTGGGGGTGAAGGCCTTGTCGTGCAGGAAGTCGATCGAAAGGTAGAAGAACTTCTTTCGCGCTCCGTCCGTCAGCATGTTCTCGACTGCGCCGACGACGCCCTCGGGTTGGAGATCGCGACTGCCCATGCCGAAACAACCGGAATAGAGCGGGGGAATGTCCTGCGCCTTCTTGTAGCTGGCGTAGGACGGATAGGGCGCGCCGTTCTTGCCGTGGAGCATGCCGTTCTCGATGCACTTGACCATCGTCGCGCGGATTTCGCGTATCAGCGGGAGGTCTTCGGCCAGCGGCTGGTCGGTGCGTTCGAGCACGGTGACGCCCTTGCGGCCCTGGATCAGCTTGCCGATCAGATCGCCCGGGAAGGGGCGGTACATCGTCATATTGATCACGCCGACTTTGATGCCGCGTTTTTCGCGCAGGTAATCTGTCACGGCTTCCGCCGTGCCGATGACACTGCCCATGCCGATGATGATGTACTCCGCGTCTTCACAGCGGTAGGTGGCGACGCGGCTGTACGGGCGGCCGGTCAATGCGCTGTATTCGGCCATACACTGGTCGGTGATCGCGCGAATGTGATCGAAGAAATACGGGCGCTGGGCGGCGACCGACTGCATGTAGGCGTCCTGGTTCTGGACGCAACCGGCGAGGACCGGGTTGTCCACGTCCCACAGGATGGGCACGCGGCGGCGGGTTTTGCCGTACATCAGGCGTTGCGCGGGAGTCGGACATTCGATGATGTCCTCGGGCAGGCCGAGGTATTCGGCAATCAATTCGCGTTCCGGAACGAGCATCGTCTCGATCAGGTGCGTGGTCAGGAATCCGTCCTGGCCGACGGCGCCGGGTGTCAGGGACAGTTCGGCGATCTTGCGGGCGATGATGTTGAGGTCGGCCGCTTCCTGGGCGTCCTTGCCCATGACCTGGAAGAAGCCGGTATCATCCATCAGGTGATAATCGTCGTGACCGGCATGGACGTTCAGTGTGGATTTTGTGATGGCGCGGCATCCGATGTTCAGGATGTAGGGCAGGCGCTTGCCGACGGCCGGATAAAGCGATTCGTGCATATAGGCGATACCCTGGCCGGAGGAGAAGTTCGACGCCCGCAGACCGCTCATCGACATGCCGGCGGTTACGGCGGCGGCGGCGTGTTCGCCTTCCGGTTCGATGAAGATCAGCGGCCGGCCGGCGATATTGATGTGACCGGCGGCGGTGGCTTCCGCCCAGTATTCGCCCATCTGCGTGGACGGCGTGATCGGATAGGCGCCCGCGGCGTCGCTCGATTCGCGCTCGCACATGATCACGGCGGTATTGCCGTCGAGGGCATCGGGAATGCCGGGATATTTGGCCTTATTCGCTTTTGCGTTCATTTCATTTTCCTCTGCTTATTCATCCGGTTTCAGGTTTCGGGTTTCAGGTTTCAGCGCAGGGGGCCTGAAACCTGAAACCTGAACACTGACACCTAATCCGTTCCCACGGGCAGCGGCGTTTTCCGTACAATCTTCTTGGCCGCCGCGCCTTTGATGACTTTTCCTTTCTCCAGCCAGACGATCGCGCCGGTGGGGCATCGCTCGATGGCGACCGGCGTCGCGAGCTCGTTCCTCGAATAATCGATGATCGGAAGATTGTTGACCATTTGGATCAGACCGGGCGCCGCGTCCACGGCGCAGCGGCCGCAGGCATTACAGGCGACTTCGCATTCGGCCAGGGCCTGTTCGCCTTCTTCGAGGTTCTTGCAGGCCACCCAGAGTTTATGGCTGACGGGATGGAGACTGAAGAGGTCGAGCGGACAGGCGATCACGCAATCGTTGCAAGCGGTGCACTTGTCCTCGATGACGACGGGCAGACCGAACTCGTTCATGTAGATCGCGTCGAACGTGCAGGCCACATCGCAATCGCCGAGGCCGAGGCATCCCCACGCGCAGGCCTTGCCGCCGCCGCCGGCCGCGACGGCCGCGCGGCAGGTTCCGACCCCGGCATAGGTCGCGCGCATTCTGGCTACGTGTGTTCCGCCGGCGCAGGCGAGCCGGGCGACGATCTTCTCCTGCTGGCCGAGCGCGACGCCCAGATAATCCGCGATCAGCTGATTGCCGTCGGGCGTGTTGACGGTGCATTTGGATGGAGGGGCTTCGCCTTTGACGGTGGCTTCGGCGAAGGCGCGGCATCCCGGATAGCCGCAGGCGCCGCAATTGGCGGAGGGCAGCATCGTTTCCACTTCGTCGATGCGGGGATCTTCATGGACGTACAGCTTACGAACGGCCAGCGCAATGACCGTTGCGAGAACCACCCCGAGGCCCAACATGAATACAACCGCCGGGGCCACATTGGTAATCAGGTCCATACCACCAAACCTATGATTGAAACCAAACGCACCACCACTCAATTTAGACTCTAAGTTGAGCGGTGTAATCGGGCAATCGGGGCGGAGTCCAATCCCCCTATAAGGGAATCACCTATGCATGCCCTTGGGGTTGAGAAGCCAGATGCTGGGAGGCGGAAAAGACCGTTCAGTACAGTAGTTCGACCCAACGTTTTGAGGCGACCAGATCGGCCTTGCGCTGGTCCCAGGCTTCGACCGAGCCGGTCAGCGTGGCGAACAACTGATCGAGGTGTTCGCGAATGGGCTCCAGTCCTGCCACATAGACGAAGGTTTTGGGCGATTCCAGCATCTTCAGCAGCTCTTCGCCGCGTTCGGAATAGGCCATGTCCCACGCGATGGGATCAGCCCAGTTCGGCGGCGGGCAGAGCGCTTTGAAGGCCTCGAACGTTTCCTGGTCGAAATACTGCATCACATCCTCGTGCGGATCGTTGGTGTACAGAATATCGAGGCCGTTGCGTGTTCCGTAGAAGAGACGGATCAGGCCTTTCCAATTGGGTTTGCTCTTGTGCAGATGCTTCACAAACGCGCGGAACGGCGCGATGCCGGTGCCGATGCCGATCAGGATCATGGTGGGATCGGGGATCGACGGGATGTCAAACGGGATGCCGTGCGGTCCGGTGATATTCAGCGGAGCCCCGGGCTTCAAATCGCAGAGATAATTGGACGCCAAACCGCGATAGATGAGACCGGTGTCGGGATCCTTGTAGACGCGGCGCCGGACGCAGATCGTGAAACAGGGATGGCCCGCCTTGCTTTTGGCCGCGATGTCGGCCACGCTGTACCACCGCAGATGGAAAGCCTCGCGGGAGCCCTTGTGGACGGGGGCCAGTACGCCGATGCTTTGTCCGGCCGCACAGGTAAAATCCTTCTCCTTCACTTCGATGACCAATTCCCGGACCTCGTCCCGCGAGTCGGATTTCTCGGGTAGGAGATGCCGGCTGGACACCAACGTGGCGGGATGGCTGGGCGGGGGCACCTTTTCGGGCTTGCGTGCAGTACTCATCGTGACATCCTTTTCCAAGTGAAGTAATCTACGAATCGAGCGACCTCATACCTTACATAATAGCAGGCCGATTCGTCAAAAACATCAGGGGGAGCGCTGAACGCCGTTTAAGGGAAACGCCGATGAGCGGTTTGCCATGAATCCGAATCATCCAGACATACCCACGCCCTGTTACGTGCTCGATGAGCGGGCGCTGCGTCGCAATCTGGAGATCTTGGACCGCGTGCAACGCGCCACCGGCGCGCAGATTCTTTGCGCGTTGAAGGGATTCGCCCTGTTCAGCGCGTTCCCGATTGTAAGGCAGTATCTTCCGGGGGTTACGGCCAGCTCGCTCAATGAAGCGCGACTGGGTTTCGAGGAGTTCGGCGGTGAAGTCCATGCCTGCGCGCCGGCCTATCTGGATGACGAGTTCGATGATCTGCTCTTCTTCTGTTCCCATATTACGTTCAATTCGCTGGCGCAGTGGGATCGTTTCAAATCGCGTGTCCAAGCGTCCGACACACCGGTCTCGGCCGCCCTGCGCATTAACCCGGAGCATTCCGAGGTGCGGACGGCGCTTTATGATCCCTGTGCGCCGGGCTCGCGCCTTGGCGTGATCGCCGATCAGTTGGGCGGCCAACTGCCGGATGGAATTGACGGACTGCATTTCCACACATTGTGCGAATGCCGGGCGGATGCGCTGGAACGTACGCTCGAAGCGGTGGAGAAGCGGTTCGGTTCGCTGCTTCATGCGTCGAGCTGGCTGAACATGGGTGGAGGGCATCATATTACGCGCGCGGATTACGATGGGGATCAACTGATTCGCCTGATCAACGCCATGCGCGACGCGTACAAAGTGGACGTCTATCTCGAGCCCGGCGAGGCGGTCGGCTGGCAGACGGGGGTCCTGGTCGCGCGCGTGCTGGATATCGTCGAGAACCATGGCGTGCAAACGGCCATACTGGACACGTCTTTCACCGCGCACATGCCGGACTGTCTGGAAATGCCGTACAAACCCGCGATTCGCGGCGCGACGGATCCGCGGTCGGGCAAGCCGACATATAGAATGGGGGGGCTCTCATGCCTGGCGGGCGATGCGGTTGGCGACTACTCGTTTGAGCGGCCGCTGGGGGTCGGGGATCGGGTCATTTTTGAGGACATGATTCATTACACGATGGTGAAGACCACGACATTCAACGGCGTGAACCTGCCGTCCATCGGCATCTGGACCGAAAACGACCGGTTCGATTTGATCCGTTCGTTCGGGTATGAGGATTACCGTAACCGGCTGAGCTGAAATCATTCACCAGGTCTTATGGGTGTGCCGCCGGGATGCTCCCTGCTGGAGCAGGGAGCTACGGGAACTGTGTCGCGGGCGTGTGTCCCTCTTCCGTAGCGCCCTGCTCCGGCAGGGCGTTCTTCGATCGGCTCTATTCCCGCGCGATGGCTTCCGCATAAAGTTCCATCGCCTCGGGCAACATCTTCTCCAGTTCGCGCGCGCGATCCCGGTGGTCGGGATGGGTGGACAGGTACTGCAATACGCCCATGCGCCCCTCATTCTGATGCACTCGTCGCCAGATGCGCGGCGCCGCGCGCGGGTCGTAGCCGGCCCGGGCCATGTACATCAGTCCCACGCGATCCGCCTCGAATTCGTCCGTGCGCGAGTACTTGGGCAGGACGAGGCCCTGGTACACAAGGAACGCGCCGCCCAGTGCCAGGGCGAGGTCGTCTTCGCCGGACAGCTCGGCGGCCAGACTGCCGCCGAGCAGGATCAGGTTCCACGGCAGTTCCCTCGTCAGTGAGCGGGTTGTGTGCCGGCAATTGACGTGTGCGATCTCGTGCGCGATCACCGCCGCCAGCTCGTTTTCGTCCTGCACGATGCCTTCCTTCGGGTCGTAGAGCCCCTCGAAGACCAGGATCTTGCCGCCGGGCGCCGCGGCGGCGTTCACGATATTCGTGTGGAAGAGGATGAATTCGTAGGGCAGTTCCGGG
>CAYRPR010000064.1:0-8753 GCA_964425945.1 uncultured Verrucomicrobiota bacterium
GCGGCCTGGACCAACCCGAACGCGAACCCCCAGATCACGAAGGGCCACTGGGCGCCGTGCCATAGCCCGATCATGGTCATGGTGAAAACCAGGTTGAAGTAGGTCCGCGCGGTGCTCTTCTTGTTCGCGCCGATGGAGACGAACAGATAGTCGCGCACCCAGCTGGTCAGCGAGATGTGCCACCGCCCCCAGAAATCGGAGGGGCGTACCGCAAAGAACGGCAGGCGGAAATTGACCATCAATTCGATGCCCATCATCTTGGACAGGCCCCGCGCGATATCCGAGTAGCCGGAAAAATCGCCGTAGAGCTGGAAGACAAAGGCGTACAGCGCGATCATGACATCGACGCCCGTGGGATCCGTGCCCGGCACCAGCGTCCGGTTCACAATGATCGCGAAATGATCGGCCACGATCACCTTCTTGAACAAACCCCACGCGATCAGGAACAGGCCGTCCTTGATCTGCTGGAGATTCAGGGTCCGGGGCGCCTCGAGACGCGGCAGCAGGTTACGGGCTCGCTCGATCGGCCCCGCCACCAACTGGGGGAAATAGGCGACGAACAGGGCGAAATTGAGAAAATCCCGCGTGGGCTGCATCCGGCCGCGGTAGATGTCGATGGAGTAGCTCATCGTCTGGAACGTGTAGAAGGAGATGCCGACGGGCAGGATGATATTCAGGCTCCATGGATTGACCTGAAAGCCCAGGACCCCCAGCAGATCCGCCAGGCTGGACGAGAAGAAATCGTAGTACTTGAAGAACCCCAGGATCCCCAGATTCCCGAACACGCTCAAGGCGAGCCAGCGCTTGCGCCGCCGGGGCTCCTTGTGCCCCGCGATCCGCAATCCACACACGTAATCCAGCACCGTGGAAATCAGAATAAGGGACAGAAACCGGATATCCCAGGAACCGTAGAAGATCAGACTGGCGATCCACAGCATCCAGTTCTGGCGTCGGTGATCGAGCACGAGATAGAGCCCGTACACGACCAGGAAGAACCACAGGAACTGGATGGAATTGAACAGCATGGGATGCGTCCGTATGTATCTACCGGCCAGAGTATTCGATCCGCGCTATTCCGCAAGCTTTACCTCGTGCGCGGTCCGGGTGTAGACTCTCCCTTGGATAAGCCGTCACCGGAGGGGCTCCATGACCGCGAAAAAGAAGAAGATCGATCTATCGGATTTCGAGAGCAAAATCGTGCTCCGGAACATCAAACCCGAAGACTTTGACCAGGTCGTCGAGGTGCAGAAACTCTGCTTCCCGAAGATGAAACCGTGGATGCGCGAGCAGTTCGACAGCCAGCTCAAACACTTTCCCGAAGGCCAGTTCTGCATCGAGGTCGACGGCAAGATCGTCGCCTCCTCCACCAGCCTCATCGTCGATTTCGATCTCTATTCCGAATGGCACAACTGGAAGGAGATTTCGGACAACGGCTATATCACCAACCACGATGCCAACGGCGACACGCTGTACGGCATCGAGATCATGGTGCATCCGGAATACCGCGGCATGAAACTGGCCCGCCGCCTGTACCAGGCGCGCAAGGACCTCGTGCGCGACCGCAACCTCAAGAGCATTGTTATCGGCGGCCGCATCCCGAACTACCACAAGCACAAGGAGAAGATGACGGCCCACGAATACGTCGAGAACGTGGAGGACAAGACGCTCTACGATCCGGTACTCACCACGCAACTCGCAAACGGATTCGAGCTCAAGCAGTTGATCCCCGATTACATGCCGTCCGACGAGGACAGCGCCGGGTGGGCCACGTATCTCGAATGGACCAACGTCGATTACCGCCCCTACAAAAAGCGAGCGATCCGCCCGGTCCAGGTCGTGCGCATCGCCGCCGTGCAGTATCAGATGCGAACCATCAAGAATTTCAACGAATTCAAGAAGAATTGCGCGTTCTTCGTGGACACGGCATCGGACTACAAATGCGACTTCGTCCTGTTCCCCGAGCTGATCACGACGCAACTGCTGTCCTTCTGCGATACGAAACGGCCCGGCGACGCCGCACGCAAGCTGGCGGAATTCACGCCGCAGTACCTCGAAATGTTCAGCGAGGCCGCCATCCGGTACAACATCAACATCATCGGCGGCTCCCAGTTCGAGGTCGAAGACGATATCCTCTATAATGTGGGCTACCTATTCCTGCGCGACGGGACGATCCACCGCCAACGCAAGATCCATGTCACCCCCAACGAATGGAAATGGTGGGGCGTTACCGGCGGCAACAAGATCGAGGTGTTCAACACCGACTGCGGGCGCGTCGCGATCATGATCTGTTACGACATCGAGTTTCCCGAATTATGCCGGATCGCGGCGCAGAAGGGCGCGCAGATCATTTTTGTGCCGTTCAACACGGACGAGCGGCACGGGTATCTGCGCGTGCGGCATTGCGCCATGGCGCGCTGTATCGAGAACCACGTGTTTGTCGCCGTAGCCGGCTGCGTCGGCAATCTGCCGTTCGTGAACAATGCGGATATCCACTACGCGCAGTCGGGTATTTTCACGCCGGCGGATTTTCCCTTCAGCCGCGACGCGATCGCCGCCGAGTCCAATCCCAACATCGAAACCTTCGTCATCCAGGATCTGGACCTCGAGCTACTGCGCCGGCATCGCTATCGCGGCACGACGCAGAACTGGCGCGACCGCCGCAAGGATTTGTACGAGATCCGGTACACCGAGGACGGGAAGTCGAAGACCGTTTGAGCCGAGGCAAGCGGTGTTCAGTGTTCAGAGGAAGAGAAGAATTTCCAATGATTGGAAATCGGGGGTTAAAAAAGTTCCAACGATTGGAAGTCCTTGTCTTCCCTGAACACTGAACACCGAACACGGACACCTTATTCCGCGGTGCTCGTGATGACGTACCCGCCGGATTTTTCGTCGCGCTCGAGCGTCAGCAGATTGCGGCGCGCGGCTTCTTCGAGCAACAGGTTGAAGGACCGGAAACCGTAATAGGTTTCGGAGAAGCCGGGCTGGCGGCGTTTCAACGCCTGTTTGACCATCGAGCCCCAGACCTTGTCCTCCGCCCCGCGCTCCTCCATCAACTCTTCCACCATGTTCATCACCAGCGAGATGCCCGCCGACGAGCGATCTTCGGCGTCGCCCTCCGCCTTGCCGGACTCGGTCTTCTTGCGCGCCGGTGCGCGGGTCCGGGCGGTCTTCTTCTTCTCCGCCTCCTTGGCGCGTACCAGATCGTCGTAGAAGATGAACTCGTCGCAGTTCGCGATCAGCAGGTCGGAGGATGAATTCTTGACGCCCACGCCGATCACGACTTTGTCGTTCTCGCGCAGTTTGCTGACCAGCGGCGAGAAATCCGAGTCGCCACTGACGATCACGAACGTGCGCACATGCGACTTCGTATAACAGAGGTCGAGGGCGTCGACGACCATGCGGATATCGGCGGAATTCTTGCCCGACATGCGCACATGCGGAATATCGATCAGCTCGAACGACGCTTCGTGCATGGCGGGCTTGAAGTCGCGATAGCGGGACCAGTCGCAGTAGGCCTTCTTGACGATGATGGTGCCCTTGATCAGGAGTTTCTCGAGAACCAGCCGGATGTCGAAGTTCGCGTATTTGGCGTCCTTCACCCCCAGCGCGACGTTCTCGAAGTCGCAGAATACCGCCATGCTTTTGATATCGCTCGCACTGCTCATAATGCCGTCTCCTTCCGCCCCGAGCATGCGCCTCTGAGAGTCCGAAAGCAATATCTAGTTCTGCGAACGCCGGGTCGGCATGTGATGTAGGCCCGGCCCCCGGGCGGGCGAAGTAACTACCATTCGTTCAGGGGCGTGAAATCGATGTCCGGGCGGTCGTAGGTGTCGGTGCCGACGACGGTGTCCGATCCCGCGCGGCGCCAGTAGTAGTTGCGACCGGACGCGACCTTCCAGGTGCTGCCGTCCTCGGGATCGCGCACATCGGTCTGGCCCAGCATCATATTCGACCAGTTGCGCATGGCCTCGTCCGGACCGGCTTGCCGGCCCCAGTAGCCCTCGTCGATAATGGCGGATATCTGCTGATGGGTATCGGATACGATCGCGGCGGTTTGGCCGGCCAACTGGCTCTGCATGGCCGCCCATTGCGGGTTCATCTGCGACGAGCGGATCATGTGGCCGAGGATATCCTGCGCCTCCTGCTCGCGCCCGGCTTCGGCCACGTAACCGATCAGGTGCTGGACATTCCAGATCCCGCCGCCCTGCGCGGAGGTCAATTGCGTTACCGCGAGATAGTATCCCCGCATCTCGTTGCCGCCCAACCGGCCGGTGAACGCCACCTCCCCCGCCTGCATGGACGCGCCGATTCCGAGCGCACCGTAGCGATAGAGCACATCATTCAGCGACTGCACGAGATCGGGACGCGGCCGGGCGTGTGTGACGCGCACGCCCTCGTACATCCCCGCCACGCGGAACTCCACATACCAACGCGCAAAATCCATGCCCGGCATATAGCGCATGACCATCATCTGCACGCCGTATCCCGGCGAATAGACCGAGCCCTCCGAAAAGCCCGTCATCTGCAACATCGGCGTCGGTACGATGTACGGAGGGATCTCGACATCGCCGCTGGTGATGCGGATCGCGCCGTCCGGCGACTCGGCGATCAACTGCGGCCGCACGTCCACGGAGGCGTAGCGGAAGGTGCCTCCGCTGACTTTCCACCCGCGGGGGACTTCCAGCCAGAACGCCTGTTCGATCGGATCCTGCCAGCGCACGTAATCGACCGAGTCGGCCTTGCGTCGTTTGGCGGCCGGCTGTTTCGGCTCTTCAAACCGGAACGATTGGAGAACGCCGAGCAGGTCGTCGCGGGTCGCCTCGTAATCATCCTCGTCCGCCGCCAGGATGTACAGCATGCCGCTGCGTCCATCGATGGAGCACAGAACAGAAGCGCGCGACCAGGTTCCGTCCTGACGAAACCGCAGACGCGCGATCGCCTCGTCCGGGCGGTCCCGCACCGTGCGGCTCTCCTCGATCCGCGCCCCGCGCAGCAGGTCGGGATAGAGGCCCGGCAATTGACGGATGATGCCGGTGGCGCGTTCGGGCCGTTGCAGATAGAACGGCTGGATCATGGCGAAGCGGCGGCCATCCGGCGAGGCGATCCGAATGGAACCGTCGGCGCCGGCGTCGACCGACCAGTCCGCCGGATACGCTACGTAGAACCCGAGCGGATCCCGGTGACCCTGCCAGCCGTCGGGAACCTTCTCGCCGGCGCGCGAGCAGGCGGCGATTAGGAACATCAGGCCGAGAACCAGCAATCCTGCAGGCCGGCAGGCCTGCTTTGGAGTGCGGCGCCTCGGCGCCGCTTTTGAAAGCGTTGTCTGTGCAATCATAGCCGCTACATCGCCCGGTCCAGTATCCCGGTTAGTTCGTCATCCGTCAACACGACAGGATTCCCCTTCATGCTGCTGGACTTTCTCGACTTGCTTACCACATCCGCGAATGCGTCGCGCGTCACGCCGTACACGCTCAGCGGCGGAACCTTCAGCGCGCCGCACAAGTCGTTTACCCAGGCCAGGCCTTCGTCCGCGCCGTCCGCCGGGCTCCCGGTGAGGATTCGCGCGATTTCATCGTAACGCGCGAGCGATCGGTTCTCCGGATCGCGCGCGCGCAGGGCGCGGACATTCGTCTCCATGACGAACGGAAGCAGTCGCGCGCAGACCGCGCCGTGCGGCGCGGGGTACATGCCGCCCAGCGGCCCGGCCAAACCGTGCACCGCGCCGAGCCGCGCGTTGGCGAGCGCCATGCCGCTGCACAGCGCCGCCAGACACATGTCCGATCGCGCCTCCTTGTCGCCGGACTCCCATGCCGCGCGAAGACTGCGCGCGCGGTGCAGTCCTTCGCGGCAAACGGCGTCGGTCATTGGACTGGTATTATCGCTGACGAACACTTCCATCAATTGTGTCAGCGCGTCCAGCCCGGACGAGGCGGTGACATCCTTGGGGAGGTCATAGGTGAGTTCGGGATCGATCACGGCATAGCGCGGCAACATCAGATAATTCCTCATGCTGACCTTGACGCGGTGTTCGGGGGAACCGACGACGGCGTTGCGTGTGACCTCCGCGCCGGTCCCCGCCGTGGTCGGGATGGCGATATAGGGCGCGGCGGGATGCGCGAGCGGTTTGCCCTTGCCGATGACTTCGAGGTAATCCATCAACTCGCCCCCGTTGGTCATCAGGGCGGAAATGATCTTTGCTTCATCGATCACGCTCCCACCGCCGATGCCAATGACGTGGTCGCATCCGGCCTCGCGAGCCGACTGCAGACCGCGCGCGATGGTTTCGGTGGTCGGCTCACCGGTCACGCGATGAAGCGCCGTCCGGATATGGCCGAGACGCTCGACAAGTGAAGCGGCCCGTTCAGGGGAGCGTCCGGTGACCAGCAATGCGTGCCGACCGGACTCCGCGGCCAGCGCGGGAACTTCGCGAACCACGCCCTCGCCGAACAGGATGCGGCCCGCCGTGGCGAATTCAAACGGCATAATGCCTATCGGTGCTCCTTCGGGTCCGTCACGTCGTGGTACTCCACATCGATATAGTCCTTGGTTCGCCGGTCTCTGACCGTTCGTTTGAGCAACCAAAGGCGAACGGCCAGCACGACGCCGGCTATGGCGAGAAAGCCGAGGGCGGCCAGGAAGATGAACACGCCGAGGAAGGCGGATACGACCAGGACGATCAGCGACAGGATCGCCAGCGCCACCCGGGTCAGAAGGCCCGCGGGTTCATCGTCAACACGGATGCGATACATGGGCATGTCGCCATCCTATCCCCATATTCCGCCGGACGCAAACCGCGAAATGCCACTCTCATCCCCAACCCCCGTCATCGGGAAATACATTCACGTACTTCATGCTCGAACGCGGCTCGGCCATCATATCGGCGACGGCATCGCGCCATCGGGCGTAGTGCGCGGTTTCCTTGTGTTGGGCGGGGGCTTCGCGGGTTCTATAGACTTCAATCAACACGAAACGGGTCGGATCGTCCTGTTGCTGGACCACGTCAAACCGCGCGATGCCCGGTTCCTTCACGCTGTTTCGCGCATTCTCGAGCGTGGCCGCCTTGAACGCCTCCACGCAATCATGCCTGACATGAACATGCACCTGCACAACCAGTAACGCCATAATACACCTCCACTCGTCATTGTTGTCCCCGGCCATGGACACCCCTCCCCTTATACGGTAATCTGTCCTGCCTTGAAAAGGACGGTCCGAATGCCTTCGGTGCCAGAAGAAATCACAATATCATCCGGACGGCGAGCGCTGTTATGCGCCTGCCTGTGCGCACTCATTCCGTGTCTGGCCGAAGCCCAGTCCGTCCGTCCCGGCTGGGGTTCCACACCGTACGCCGACGCCGGCGGAACCGGCGTCACGTTCCGGACCTGGGCGCCGAACGCCTCGTCCGTATCCGTCGCCGGCGAATTCAACGGATGGAACACACTCACTCTGCCGTTAACTGATGAAGGCGGCGGCGTCTGGTCGCGCGATGTAACCACCGCGCTGGTCGGCCAGCCGTACAAGTACGTGATCAACGGCAACCTCTGGCGTCGCGATCCATACGGGCGCACGATGGAACCCGCGGAGTTCCGCAACTCGATCATCCACGACACCACCGCGTTCGATTGGACCGGAGACGATTTCATGATGCCACCCGCGAGCGAAATGGTAATCTACGAGATGCATATCGGCACCTTCGGCGCGACGTCGGGCGGGAACGGCACGTTCACCGGCGCGATGGCGCGCCTTGATCACCTGGTCGATCTCGGCATCAATGCGGTGGAATTGATGCCGGTGAACGAGTTTCCCACCACCACGAGCTGGGGATACAACCAATCCTATCCCTACTCCATTGAGGCGCAATACGGTACGCCGGACGAGTTGAAGGCGTTCGTCAGGGCCTGCCACGAGCGCGGGATCGCCGTGCTGATCGACGTGGTGCACAATCACTACGGCGACGACTTCGATGACTGGAGCTTGTGGCAATACGACGGATGGCATCAGAACAATTACGGTGGGATATTCTTTTACAACGAGTCGGACCTGTGTTGTACGCCGTGGGGCCCGCGACCGGATTTCGGCCGGGTCGAAGTGCGTAATTACATCGTCGATAATTTCCGCATGTGGAAGGACGAGTTCCGCATCGACGGATTCCGATGGGACGCGCCCAAATTCATTCTGTTCACCGACGGATCCATGACTGTGCCGATCCCGGACGGGCTGGTGCTGATCGATGAAACACTCGACATGCTGGCCGCCGAGTATCCGGACACGTTCAATATCGCGGAGGACATAAAGGATGTGAGCAGTTTTGACAGCCATTGGGACACTGGCTATCAGTTCACGCTAGACCAATTCATGCGCTACGGAACGAGCGCGGCCTTGAACCTCGGAAATCTGATCGCGGCCATCAACAGCGAGGCCCAGCGGATCATCTTCACGGAATCGCATGACACGACCGGCAATCTGAACGGCGGAGAGCGGATCCCGACGCGCATCGATTCCGTGGATTCCGCGGGATACGACGCACGCAAGCGATCGACGCTCGGCGCGGCGCTTACGCTCACGGCGCCCGGCACGCCGATGATCTGGCAGGGGCAGGAAATGCTGGAGACCAATCAGTTCAGCGATATTCGCGCGGTGGATTGGTCCAGGACCAACACCTTCGCGGACATCACCCGCCCCGATCGCGACGCGATTCATTTCCGGCGGAACCTCGAGGGGGTGTCAGGCGGACTGCTCGGCCATGTGTCCAGCGT
>CAYRPR010000065.1:0-8679 GCA_964425945.1 uncultured Verrucomicrobiota bacterium
TCCCGGTAATCGCCGCCGGTGCTTTCAAAACCGAATTTGCGGGCCGCATTGGCGGCCGTCAATCCCCGGGTCGTGACGACGGTCTTCAGGCGGGCGCGTTTATCCTCCGCCAGATGGGGTAGCAGCATGCTGGAGGCGTAATTCCCGGCGCCGATTACGCCGAGCGTCACGCGCCCGGACGCGATATTTGGAATGATCGACGACTTGGTGGATTTCCAGGCAGAACGAACGGGGGCGGCGACGGTCTCTGGATATTCGAAAACAATGCCCAGCGTGTTGCTTCCGTCCTCGGAGAGCCGCTGATAGGCGTCGAGCGCGCGGTCGAACGGATAGCGCGCCGAGATGATCGGGTCGATACGGACCGCGCCGCTCCGGACGAGGTCGAGGAAGGCCTTCATGTTGCGCCGCTCGGTCCAGCGCACGTAACCGACGGGATAGTCAATGCCTTGTTCTTCGTACACCGGATCGTATCGGCCGGGGCCGTAGGAACGCGAAAAACGGACGTCGAGTTCCTTCATATAATAATCGTTCCAAGGCAGGTTGAGCACGGTCTTGCCGATATCGACCACGCGCGCCCGGTCGCGGGACAACTGGGCGGCGAGCTCGACCGGTCCGGCGTCGTCGCCGCCGGCCGTGATAAAAATCGTGTCCGCCCCCGTGCCGCCGGACAGGCGGGCCAGTGTCTGCAGCAGGGAGGGATCGTCCGGCGTGTGCGCGGTTTCCGCGCCGAGTGTCACGGCCAACTCGCATCGCAGCGCAGACAGGTCGATGCCGACCACGCGGATGCCGGCGGAGCGGAGAATCTGCACGAGCAGTTGACCGATCAAGCCGAGCCCGATCACGCAGGCGATCTCGCCCAACTGCATCTGGGATTGACGATAGCCCTGCATCGCAATGGCGCCGATGGTTGTAAAGGCGGCGTGGTCCATCGAAACTTCGTCGGGAACCGGTACGACCAGATTGCGCGGGACATAATTCAACTCGGCATGCTGCGCGAATTCGGCGCCGGCACAGGCCACGCGCTGTCCGACGGTAAACTCCGGCGCGCGGTCGCCGACCGCCGTCACGACGCCCGACAGCGAGTAGCCCAGCGGGGTCAGCGAGTCGAGTTTGTTCATGACCTTTTCGTAGGTCGCTTTCAGGCCTTGTTGCTGGACGCTCTGCAGGACCTTCTTGACCTGGTCGGGGCGCGCGCGGGCCTTTTCGATGTAGGACATCTTCGCTTCGCGCACTTTCATGCCTTCGGTGCCGGCGGATATGACGCTGAAGCGCGTTTGTATCAGCACGCCGCCGGGTCTCAGCAACGGTTCGTGAACATCCTGCAGGCGGATGGCGCCGGTCTTGTAGTTCTGGCTTACTTGTCTCATGGACGGTCCATATTAAATCGGCGCGGCCCCAAAAACCAAGCCCGCATTGTCAGGACGTAACCAGCCATTTGTGCTTGCCCCGGGCTGTCTTTTCGACCTCCCGGACGGCTTTCAGTTCAATGGAAAAGTCATCGCCGAGCTTTTCGGCGATGCGGGACCGGATGCGGTCCCGTTGAGCGGCGTCGAAACGGGGCGAGGGGATATACCGGAATTCGGCCCGGCCGGGCGCGGGTTGGTAAAACTGAACCGCGTACAGGTTGTCGAATATCGCATCGTGCATGTTGAACGCCGTCAGGGAAATCCGGCGACCGGTGGCGCTGACCAGAAACTCCTGCTCGCGCCCGACGATCTCCTGAGCCGCGGGCCATGGAAACTCTCTCTCGGCGTTTTCATCCGCGAGTCGTACATAGTCGCCGGTACGATACCGGATCAGCGGCATGACGAGATTGTGGAAGGATGTTCCGATCACCTCGCGCAGGCCGTCGGCGTCGGGCGGTCCGAACTCGACGTAGCCATACGTCGGGAAGAAATAGAAGAGCGGCGACGTTTTGCCTTCGCCGGCCAGCACGACCCGTTCCGAATGGCCGTACCATCGATACACGCAACAATTGAACACGGTTTCGAGCAGGCGTTTCTGGTTCAGCGTGAGCTGTTCCGATCCGCACAAGAGCGCTCGCACGGGTGTTCGCCAGGATTGTTTCTGTCGTTGCAAATAATCGGCGATCTGGAGTGCGGCGGACGGATAGGCATGAATGAACTCCGGACGATACCGCTCGATGGCTTCGAGATATTCGGACATGCGTTCATCCGTCAGGTGATAGGACGACAGAATCAGCCATCCGCGCGTCGCGTCGTAATAGGAGATACGGCCGGCCGATGACGGCGAGGTTACGTGACCCCGAATGACGGCCACACGCGCGCGGGCATGATATCCGGCGCGTTCCCACATGGTTTCCAGGAATGCCTGTTCCTTAGGGCGGCTGATCCCTTTGTGCAGATGGAATCCGACCGGTACGCCGGTGGAACCGCCGGTCGTGATGTATATCCGCTGGGAGGCGGGCAGCCTGCCGGACGTCAGTCCTTCGATGTGCTTCTGCAGCGTTTGCTTGTCGATGGTTGGACAGGAAGCCAGATCCTCCGGGCGGGTCAGTTGCGCCAGGTCGAAACCGGCCTGCGCAAATGACTGGCGATAGAAAGGGCAGTGCGCGGCGGCTTCGCGCAGAACCACGCTTAACTGTTCGAGCTGATAATCCCGTGCCAGCGCGGGATCGGCGTCTTCCAAGGTGCGGGCCAGGTGTTTGAATTCCGGATAATGTTTGCCGTAACGCCACGAGGCGGGGATCATCCGATAGGCCGATCCCGTGAGATTGCGCAGCCAGGACGGAGCTTTCTCGTAATAACGAAGCAAGGGATAAAGTTTGTCTTCTACGCTCACGTTGCCTTTTTTCCGATGGCGCCGGTCCAACCGAAATGCGGACGGAAATGGAATGTATCGGTCATCTGATCCGGTCGTCCGTTCCAGGGCTCGTGATTGGACACCAGTTCAATATCCTCCGGACGAAACGGGACGAAATCCGGTTCCTTCATGACAAACGCGCCGGTAAGCAGTCGCATGCGCGAGGGATCAAATCCCATCAGCGTGGCGGCGGCGCAATCCACAGCGACCGGATGCGTGCCGGCGATGATCACGCCGCAGAAGATGGGGTCGGGCGTCATCGGTCCGTTGCCTTCGCCTCCGATGATGCCGTCCACCACCGCCAGGTAACGTAGCGGTTGGGTCCGTCGTTCTCCCGCGCCGTTGAAGAGGAACAGGCATTTGTTCAGGTCGAGCACCATGCGCCAGCACGTGTCGTTGCCGTGCCAGTTGCCCGAGCGGACGACCTTTCGCGTGTCGCCGAAGATCAGGCGTCCAGCCTTCTTGGCGGGCACCAGAATCCATGACAGGGCGGGATGCTCCTTGAACCAACGCTTGGCGGCGCCCATCCAACGATGTTCCAGTCGCGCCTTGGCTGTCGCGGCGGGAAACTGGTCGCCGCCGTCGTCCGGCGTACCTTCGGTGTGATGCGGCAACCAATTCTTGTCGGCGTTGATGCCGACCAGATTCTTGAGCGCGCAGGTAACGCCGACCTTCTTATGTGTCTTGAGCTTGGGGATGTTGATCAGTACGTCGGCATCCATCGGCGTGCGACAGAGCAGGTATTCATGCGTCGATCCATGGTGGCGCCGGTTGGTTTCTTCCATGTCGAACGACGCGCCATACAGTTTGCCCTCGCCATGATATCCGACAAACTCGCTGGCTTCGTTCAGCGCGACGCGCGTACTGCCGCGCGGATCCCCCGGCAATTCCCGTTTTGACACGGTAACTCCATCCACGGTCTTCCATTCTTCCGGGCGGAGATCCAGCAGGGAGAACCGGACGCCGGGATAGTCGCGGGTCAGGCGCTCCACAAGGTCGTCGAGGCCGCACCAGGACTGAATGGCGTCAAATGAGGAGTCGGTTTGCGGTGCATCGCACAGGATGACGGCGCCGCGGCTCTCGAGTTGTCCGGCGGCCCATCGCGCGACGGCTTCGATTACGACGGGATGCGTAACGACGTGTTCCCAGTGTCCGGGTTCGCGGTATCGCTCGTCATACTCCTTGATCCAGTTCGGCTTGAGCACGACGGTTTCGCCCGGCTGGATGAAGTCGTCCGGCAGGTCGAGCTGGGCGATGGCGGAGAGCACCTGCTGGTGAATCGCCGCCGGCGAATCGTAGCCCTCGGCGCCCCGCTGAATCGCCACGCGGGCCGGGCTTGGACGTTTCTCGGTTTCCTGCATAGTCACGTTGCGGGAGTATGGTATCGTGTTGATGGACATGATGTAGCAGGCCGGGAGTGGAATCAAACGCTAATTTGCGGGCTTGCGTTCGTCTCGAACTTCCCTAGCATACACCACTTTGTTCGCGGAGGAGGAATCGCCGGATGGCCTTTCGATCGGAAAAAACGGCATTGGATGGCGCGATCATCGTGCACCCGGAGGTCTATCCGGACGATCGTGGTTTCTTCATGGAGTCCTATCGGTCGGATCTGTTCGAGAAGATGGGCCTGCCCGGTCGTTTTGTGCAGGACAATCATTCGCGTTCCGTTCGAAATGTGATTCGCGGTCTCCATTTCCAGTGGGACCCGCCGATCAGCAAGATCATGCGCGTCACGCTGGGGACGGCTTTCCTGGTGGCGGTGGATATTCGGAGGGGCTCGCCGACGCTGGGCAAATGGGTCGGCGTGGAAGCGTCGGCCGAAAACAAGGTTCAGCTATGGGCGGAAGCCGGGTTCGCGCGGGGGTTCTGCGTACTGTCCGATATGGCGGAGATCCAGTACAAATGCACGGCCATCTACAACCCAAAGGGCGAGGGCGGCATTCGCTGGAACGACCCCGAGATCGGCGTGGAATGGCCGACGGACCGTCCGATCCTTTCCGCCAAGGACCGGGATGCCCAATCCCTGGCCCAATGGCTGGCCTCCCCGGTTTCCGAGCATTTTGCCTATGAGCCTCACTCCGGTGAAAAGGCTTAACATTTGTTGAGCCGTATCCTATGCTGATGGTCTAATCATCGAGATTATGGCCGGTCGATTAATGCCGGGCCCTAGTCCGTATATCCTTTGGAAACAGAGAGTTGGTTCATGGTCCACCAGGTCGTACCGGCGAAATCGTATTCCCCATCCGCTCCAGCCGTCGATGAGGCGTCGCCCCTTTCCATTCCGGCCTCGTATACGCGGCGTTTCGTCCACAATTCGGTCATGGTGCTTCTCTTCGACTGTCTGGCCCTGTCGCTGGCGCTCTTGATCGGCGGTATGCTGCGGTACTGGTTCCGCGGGGACAGCATGGTGCCCGGCTGGAGCTGGCTGATTCTGCCCGTGTGGGCGATTGGCGCGGGTTTCATGCATCTTGTCCCGGGCTGGGGCATTGGATCCGTGGAGCAGCTTCGCCGTCTGGTCACCTTGATTTTCGCGTCGTTCGCCTTCGCCGGTCTGGCGCTGTTCTTGAGCAAGACCAGCGCCGAAGTCAGCCGCTTCACATTGACCACATCCGTTATCATCGCCCTTTTCCTTTTGCCTCTCGTTCGCACCCGCCTCAAGAGCGCGTTGATTTCGCGCCGGTGCTGGGGCCTGCCGACCGTCGTGTACGGCAGTGACGATACGGCGGCGCATGTCCTGCAGGCATTGCGTCATGAACAGGGATTGGGGTACATGCCCGTCGGCATTTTCGACAACGAGTCCGTACCGGGCACGATCATTTCCGGTGTGCCGGTACTCGGGCGGCTGGACGAACGTACGGACATGGCGCATGTGGCGGTAATCGCAACGGCACAGACGAGCCGACAGCGCCTGATTGAGTTGCTCGAGGGCAATCTGTCGGGATACCGCCGCATCGTGATCATCCCCGACCTGTTGGATGCGCCGTCTCTTTGGGTGACCACGCGCGATTTTGTCGGGTTGGTCGGGCTCGAAATCGCAGTTAACCTGCTCAACCCGGTCGCGCGGTTTGCCAAGCGCGCGGTGGACATCCTGATCGCCGTGGGGCTGGCTCCGTTGTGGATTCCGCTCGGTCTGATCATCGCGTTGCTGATCTGGCTGGATGACCGGCATTCCCCGCTGTTCCTGCAGGAGCGGATCGGATTCAAGGGGCGCCGCTTCCGCACATGGAAATTCCGCACGATGCATCCGGATGCTGAGGAAGTGCTGAAGCGGGAATTCAGCTTGCATCCGGAACTGGAGGAGGAATGGACCGGCGAGTTCAAGCTCCGCAACGATCCGCGCATCACGCGGATCGGCGCCGCACTCCGCAAGCTGTCGCTCGACGAACTGCCGCAACTCGTCAATGTCCTGCGCGGCGAGATGTCGCTCGTCGGACCGCGCCCTCTGCCGGAGTATCATTATGAGCAGTTGACGGCGCAGATTCGTTCCTTGCGCGATCGTGTGCGTCCCGGGATTACCGGGTTGTGGCAGGTGTCGGGCCGGAGCGACTCCGGCACGAGCGGCATGGAGCGCTGGGATGCGTACTATGTTCGGAACTGGTCCATCTGGCTGGATATCGTCATTCTGGTGCGCACCCTGCGCGCGGTGATTTCCGGTCGAGGCGCCTACTGATGCGACGCACGCTCATGCGAGCGGCCCTCTCGGCGGTATTCGCATGTTCCCTCGGGTCCGCATTTGGAGGACTGGGACCGCATGAGATCGTCGTGCTGGTCAACAGTCGATCCCCCCGGTCACTGGAAATCGCCAATCACTTTGTTCACCTGCGGCGCATCCCGGATCAAAACGTGATCTATCTGGATCTTCCCGACCGCGTTCTGGAACCGCGCGCCGAACTGTCTCCCGCCGAATTCACGGAAACAATCTGGGAGCCCGCCCAGCGGATTATTCGGGAGCGGGGATTGGATCATGTGCTCGCATGGGTCTATTCCGTGGATTTCCCGATTCGCATCACCACCACGCCACCCGTATCGCTGATGGGCATGACGTTCATGCGCAATCAGTTTCCGGACGACCCCCAGCGGGTGGAGAAGGGGCTGTACGCATCACCGTTGTTCGCGGGACCGGACAAGAGCGACGGGCCGAAGGCGCTCGGGTTATCGCTGGCGCGCGCGCGGGAGGGGTTGGGCGAGGCCATGCCGGTGCCCAGCATGATGTTGGGGTACACCGGTTCGCGCGGCACGGACGCGGAGACCGTAATCCGGACCTTGCGATACGGCCAGGTGGCGGACCGCACCATGCCGCGAGGCACCATCTACTGGATGACCGGCCCTGACGTGCGCACACAAATCCGCGCCTGGCAGTTTCCCGTGGTGCAGGAGGAGATGAAGCCGCTCGGGATACGAACCGAGATCGTCTCTGAAATCCCATCAGGCCGAACGGATATCATGGGCGTGCAGTTGGGCGCGGAGTGGGTGCAACCCGCGCAGGTCGGCCGCATGCTTCCGGGCGCTGTGGCGGAGCACCTGACCAGCTTCGCCGGGGAGTTTCATCACGGGTACCAGACCAAGATGTCCGACTGGATGCGGGCGGGGGCCACGGCTTCCGCCGGCGCCGTGGCCGAGCCGTATTCGCTGTGGACCAAGTTCCCGCATGCGCGCTTCTTCGCGCATTATGCGCGTGGGCATACGTTGCTCGAAAGCTTCTACCTGTCTTTGAGAAGTCCGACGCAGATTCTACTGGTGGGCGAGCCGTTGAGCCGACCCTGGTCGCCGCGCCTGATGCTCACGCTGATTGCACTGGATGATATGCCGGTCGGCGGCCAAGGATCGTTCTATGCGAGCCTGATGCCCGAGGTGCCGGGTGTGAGCATGAAGTATCAGTTTTTTGTCGATGGCCTGCCCGTCGGGGAGGCGTCGGTCAAGAATGAGTTGACTCTGGATACGACCGGCTTGGCGGACGGTTTTCATGAATTGCGGGTTGTTTCGATGGCGCCCGGACCCATCGTGCAATCGGTGCAACAGCAACTGGGATTCACGGCGCGTAATCACGGCCGCTCGGTCACGATCCGGTCTCCGGCATCGCGATCGGAGGTTCCGATATCCGCTCCACTTGGGATCGCGCTGGATCATGAGGGCGAGCCGGAGGAGATCGGCGTGATGCATCATGAGCGCATCCTGACCCGGAGCAATGATCCGGAAGACGCAGCGTTAGAGGTTGATCTGGTGCAGATCGGGAAGGGGCCCGCCTGGATACAGGGGTACGCCCGGTATGGCGACGGGATGGTCGTGCGCAGCGAACCGTTGCGCATTGATATCAAGGGCGAAACCGCGCCGGTCCTGCCGGACGCGCATTACGATGGCGTGCCGGAGATTGTAATCGAGGGAGTAACCGATCGCGTATATCAGGTGCGCTCGCTGGAGGGCGCCTTGCGCGCGCCGGGTCGATTCTCGGCACAGATAAGTTTTCCCGTGCGCGAGGCGGAACATCCGGGCTTGGATCTGGCGGGACTGATCTTTGATATGCAGGACGACAAGAATTTTCGCTACGTGGCGCTTGATGGCGTGCCGAGCGCGTGGGCGGTCGGGACCGTCCGAAACGGCAAGCGCCAGGCGGACATGTCGCGCGGGCGTTACATCCCCCTGCACGTGCCATACGATCTGATATTGTCGCTGACGGACAATCGCACGGTGGAGTTGTATGTGAATCACGAGTTGATTCTGCGTCACACATTGGATCAGCCGATCCGGTCCAACCGGATCGGCCTACTGGGCGGGCCCCGTTCCGCCATCTTCGTAGTAAGCAAGGGGACGGAGAAATAGTGGTGAAATAGAAGGGGACGGAGAAATAGTGGCGGTGAA
>CAYRPR010000066.1:0-8531 GCA_964425945.1 uncultured Verrucomicrobiota bacterium
AGCACGCCTATTTTCCGATAAAAAATGCAAAATCCGGCAACTATTTCTCTGTCCCTACCCGCAGGTCACGCAGTTGATCGCGGACCATGAGCGCCTCGGGATCGCGCGTTACGCCGACCAGTTCCTCCGCCTCGTTCAAGGCATCCCCGAGCCGGCCCAGTTCCATCCAGAGGGCGATCCGGGCTTTGCGGGCCTGTGTGTGCAACGGATCAAGGCGAATAATCTCCGCCAACGCATCGAGCGCTTCGGCCTGTCGCCCCTGTTTCTGCAGGGCGATGGCCAGATTCCAATGGGCGCCCGCATGGGAAGGACGCAACGCGATGGCCGCGCGCAAGTTCCTTTCGGCGGCGTCCAGATCGCCCAGTTCCCCGAGAACGATTGCACTGTTGACGATCGGCGATACATCGCGCGGATTCAGTGCCAGCGCCTTGTCGAAATGATCGAGCGCTTCCCGCCAGCTTCCCTGCCGTTTCAGATCGAGCCCGACCCAGGTGTGGGCGCGCGAACTCTTCGGCTCGTCGCGCAGTGTCCGGGTCCAGAGCGTTCGATCATCCCGGAAGTCCGGGATCCGATACAGCACGAGCACCAGATACACAACCAGTATCGCCCCCAGCGCGCCGCGGCGCCATTCCCCGGCCCCATATCGCCGGCCCGCGATCAACCGGCCCAGCATAATCGCGTAACCCACCGCGGAAAAATAAAGATAACGTTCCGCCACCGGATTCAGCAAGGGGATCAGGTTGGATACCGGCAGAAACCCCGCCAGCATCAGGCAGAGAGCGAAACCCACCCACGGCGCACGACGGCGCATGCCCACCGCCAACCAAACCGTGACCGCAAGGACCGCCAGCCCGAGTATGAACGGAACGGTCCACGGCGACGCGACCGGGTCCATGACCCGGTCCACGATCAACGGATACGGCAGAACCAGAAGCCGCACATACACCACCCACCACCACGGCAAGGTCCACAGGTTCTCGGGAAACATCCACGAACGCCCGTTCCATTCCGTCCCCATCGATTGCACGGACGCGTGCGCGTCGCCGCGCAGGCACAGCGCCGCATAGGCCACAAACAACGCCGCGCAAACGCCGAGTGTCCATGCAACCCGCGCCCGACCGGGGCGCGTCTCCGGGAAGAGGGTCCAACATGCCGCGAGCAGTACCGGCGCCACCACACCCGCCTCCTTGGACAACAACGCGAGCCCGAAACAGACGAGCGACAAGATCACCCGTCGCGACAAGGCGGCCTGCAGCATCAGCAATGCGAACAGCGTGTAGAGCAGATCCGGACGGAAGGACGGCACGTGTACCGCCTCGATCAAAACCGGATGCCACGCAAACAGCAGGGCCGCGCTGAAAGCGAACAGGTTGTTCGGACGCGGCGCCAGCCGTCGCACCAGCGCATACAGCGCCAGCACACACGCCACATGCATCAACAGGTTACTCATGCGCCAACCCGCCGGATTCATCCCCCAGACCGCGCGATCCGCCAGATAGGTGGCCAGCACCAACGGCCGGCGTCCGTTAATCACCGCGCCATCATTCAACGTGTCCAGCGTGATGACACGCCTCCAGCTATCCGCCCGATCGAGAAAGGTGTTCTCAACAATCTGACCCTGATCGTCATAAACGAACGCATGGCGCAGACCGGAGAGATACGGCAGGGCGGCCAGTATAACCAGCGCCAGCCAGGAAAGGCGCACCATCCGTACGTCTGACGACATGTCAGGCATAGCCCAGTTTCTTCAGCAGCCAGAAGTTCTTGATCCAGTCCTTCTCGACCTTGACCCAGAGTTCCAAGCGGATGGCCCGCTCATAAATCTCCGACAGTTCCTTTTCCGCCTCGCGCCGGACGGCGCGCAGGAGGCGTCCTTTCTCGCCGATCACAATGCCCTTCTGGGAGTGGCGGTTTACATAGATGAAGGCCTCGACATCCCAGCCGTTGTCCCGCTCGCGGATATCCTCGACCCAGACGGCAATGTGATGCGGGATCTCGTCCCGCAGGCGAACAATCAGTTTCTCGCGAATGATGTCGCCGATGGTCAATTTCCGGGGATAGTCGGTCAGGATGTCGTCGGGAAACAACGCCGGACCGGCGGGCAGCCGTTCAAGCAGGCGCGCCAGCAGATCCTTGGTTCCCTGCCCCGTTTGTGCCGACACGCGCATCCATTCCGGATTCCGCGCCGCCTGCTTTTCCGCCGTAATGGCCCCCCACGTCTTTATATAATCATCCACATGCCGGTCACCGGCATCGATCTTGTTGCAGGCGAAGAGAAGAACCGCGTCATGATATTCCTCGCGGCACAAGCGGCGCATCCAACCTTCATCCTCTTCCGCCGGGGGGCGAGACACATCGAGCACGAGCAGAACGATATCGACACCCTCCACGGCCGTGCGCGCCATACGGTTCATCAACCGGCCGAGATCATGTTCCGCCTTGTGTACGCCGGGCGTATCGAGAAACACCGCCTGGCCGCGCGCGTCGTTCAGGATACCGCGCACGACATTGCGCGTGGTCTGCGCGACGGGGCTGACCACGCTGACCTTCTCGCCCAGCAGATGATTGACCAGCGTCGATTTGCCGACGTTGGCGCGACCGACCACGGCCACGAGGCCGCAATGGAGGGGCGCTGGAGAAGGAGAAGTCATAGCCCGTGCGGGAAATTCGAAGCACGAATATCGAAGTTCGAAACAAAGAGGGTAAATTCGGAATCATGAGCAGGGAACGGTATGCAACTGTTTTGAATTCTAGACATTCGGATTTCGGATTTACAGATCGATGATGTCTCCCTTGGCCGGAAGAAAGACCTCGCCCTCCTGCTCGGCGCGCAGACGTTCCGCCAGCGCGTTGCGCTGATCGGATTCGCCGTGCACCAGATAGATCCGTTTCGGAGCGGCCTTGCGGACATAGGCCGACAGGTCGTTCCGGTCGGCGTGCGCGCTGAACGCGCTCAGTACCGCGACTTCGGCGCGACGCGTGAACAGATCACCGAAGATGCGGACCTCCTCCTGCTCTTCGACCAGGCGGCGCCCCAGGGTATGGTGCGCCTGGAACCCCACGATCGCCACGGTATTATCGGGATTCTCAATGCCCGCCTTCAGATGATGCAGAATGCGGCCGAATTCGCACATCCCGGAGGCGGCGATGACGATGCACGGCTCCTTGGACGCGGTCACGGCCTTGGATTCCTCGACCTTGCTCGTGAATTTCACCCACGGCGGCCGCATGACCTCCCCGATCCGATCGCGCAGTTCATGGAACGAGTCGTTCATGTACTGCGGGCTTTCATGAAACACCTGTGTGATGGCGTCGGCCATCGGGCTGTCGACATAGACCGGTATCTCAGGCAGGCGCTTATCGCCGATCAGTCTGGCCAGGTGGAAAATCACCTCCTGTGCGCGCTCCAGCGCGAAGGAGGGAATCAACACTCTGCCGCCCCGATTGACGGTCTTCTCGACCACGGCCTGCAACTGGTCATCCGCTTCGGCCGCGTCCGCGTGTTCGCGATCGCCGTAGGTGCTTTCTAGGATCAGTACGTCGATGTCGTGCATGGGCTCCGGGTCGCGCACGATGGGCAGGTCATGCCGCCCGAGATCCACGGCGACGCCCACGCGCACCTTCCTCCCGTTCTCCTTGAGCGTGAAGATGTTGAGCGCCGATCCGAGGATATGGCCGGCCTCGATGTAGTCGACCTCGATCCCGCCCGCCACGGTGATGTTTTCGTATCCGACGCCCCGGAAGAGTTTCAGGGACGCCTCGGCGTCCTTCAGGGTGTAGAGCGGCACGATCGCGGGCGCATTCTTCCGGTTGGTCTTCTGGTTCAGGTAGGCGGCGTCCTGCTCCTGAATATTAGCCGAATCCTTGAGCATGATATCGCACAACGCGGCGGTTACGTGGGTGGCGTAGATGGGCTTGTTGAAGCCGTTGCGCACCAGCGTGGGGATGTTCCCGCAATGGTCGATGTGCGCGTGCGACAGGATCAGCGCATCCGCTTCCGGGGGCTTGAAGTCGAAATGCTCATTGATCTCCCGGGCCTGCTTCCGTCGCCCCTGAAACAGGCCGCAATCCCGGAGTACGCGCGAACCATTGACCTCGAACAGGTACTGCGACCCGGTTACCGTATCAATTCCGCCCAGTAGATGAATACGCATGAAATAGTGCTCCTCGTCGTCGCGTTCTGCTAATATGGATCACAGAGTATATGAGTGGGAACCAAAAAACAAATCAAACACGTCCGGCGCCCCTGCGCGCCGTCTACCGGACCTTGTACCGGACATGGGGCCCCCAACACTGGTGGCCGGGACGGACACGCCTGGAGATCATCGTCGGCGCGATCCTGACCCAGAACACCGCCTGGACCAACGTCGAAAGGGCCATCCGCCGCCTGCGACAGGCGCGCGCACTGAATCTGCCCGCCCTGCGCGCGGCATCGCTCGACCACTTGGCCGGCTGGATTCGCCCCGCGGGCTACTTCAACGTGAAGGCGCGCCGGTTGAAATCGTTTGTGTCGTTCCTGTACGCATCCTACGCGGGCCGTCTGGACCGGCTGTTCGCGGAGCCGGATGAACGTCTGCGCCGGACCCTGCTGTCGGTCAACGGGATTGGCCCCGAGACCGCCGACAGCATCCTGCTCTACGCCGCGCAACGGCCGGTCTTCGTGGTCGATGCATACACGCGCCGCGTGCTGGTCCGGCACGGCTGGATCCGGTCGCGGGCCACCTATGACGACATCGCCTCGTTCATGACCGCGCATCTGCCCCGGGACATCCGGTTGTTCAACGAGTTTCACGCCCTGATTGTCCGCCTCGGGGAAGAGCATTGCCGTCCGACCCCGCGGTGCGACACCTGCCCGCTCCAACGATGGTTGCCGCCCGGCGGCGCACGGAGGGTGAGCCGATGATGAGGTGTTGCGACTGGATCGCAGTCATGGCCGTGGCGATCGCGGCGGCTGGTTGCCGCGCGCCGCAGCTCGCATCGGAATCGCCTGATCCGGTTCCTGAAATGAGGCTTTTCCCGGACGCCGAAGTCATTTATATTAATCCCCGGCTGGAATACGTCATCTTGAAATGCGCGGTCATGCCGGTCGAAGGCGACACGCTGGTCGTGTACAGCCATGGCCGCCCGGAGGGCCGTGTCCGCGTCCGTCCCGGCTCGCGGACACCCTTTGTGGCGGCGGATATACTGGACGGCGCGCCCCGCGTGGGCGATTATGTGCGATCGAACTGAGCGATAAGCGACGGAACGAAAGGGGTACACGTGAATCTGGCATTCTTCACAGGCGGCCGACCCGGGATCTGGGAGTTGTTGATCATTCTCGTGGTGTTGCTTCTGCTCTTCGGAGCCAAAAAACTGCCGGAACTGGCTCGATCCATCGGCAAAAGCATCAATGAATTCAAGAAGGGCCGGGAGGAAAGCGACCGTCCCGCCGATAAGCCGGCCGAGGATACGGAGAAGAAGGAATAGACGGGCGGGCGACAGACGCTTACAGGCCGGCGGACGAACCGATTTCCTGTTCGAAGGTCTCGAAGATCTGCTCGTCGCGGATCGCGTCGAAATCCCGACTCCGAAACCATGCGCTGACAAAGGATTCACCGAACACGTCCGCCGCGCGGGCCAGCGTATCCACCGCGTGCACGGCGTCCCCCTTCTGCGCGTAGCACACCGCCAGGTTGTAATAGGTGATCGAGTTGCTGTTGTCCGCCGCGAGTACGTCGCGGAACAGGGTGATCGCCTTGTCGTAGTCGCCCAGACGGGAATAGGCCACCGCCAGATTGTTCTGCGCCATGATGTTGTCGCGGTTCAGCGCCACGAGCCGCCGCCAGTGGGGCACGGCGGAATCCACCCGGCCGATCTGCATGTAGGCCGTCGCGGCGAGTTGGTTGGCTTCCTCCAGATATGGTTCCGTCTCCATGATCCACGCGGCGATCTCGAGGGCGGCTTCGTAACGCTTGAGCTGATGGAGAACGGAGGCGAGTTTCACGCGGGCGGGGGTGCGCTCGGGCGCCGCCTGCAACACGCGCACGAGTACATCGCGCGCCTCCTCGAACTCCTTCTGCTCGATCAGCATGTCGGCCAGCAGGAGTTGGAGTCCGATATGCTCCGGCGCCTCGCCGATCGCCGCGCGTATCCGGCCGATCGCCGCCGCCGCATCGCCCCGTCCCATGTCGGTCAAGGCCCGGTCGTACGCGACCTGCGCTTCACGCCAGATGGACACCTGCTTCTCCATCGCGAGCGCATCCATGCGCGCTCTTTCCATCAAGTTGTCGGAAAGGACCTCCGGCGCGGCCGATACCAGTTCGGCGGGCGTCCCCTCCGGCTCGGGACTCGGCGCCGGAACGGCCGCCTCCTGCCGGGGCTTGTACAGGCGATAGTAACCCAGCACGCCCAGATAACCGACCAGGAAGATGAACAGCGCCGAGAGGAGAATCCGGTTGCCGAGAGTCATCTGGCCCGTACGGTGGCGGCGGGACCTGTGCCGGCGCCGCGATATGTGCGGGGGGGCTTCGCCCAGCGTGGCCGGTCGTTCGCGATCGCTGTACATGTTCCGGGCGCGCGACGGACTGCCCGGCGCGGCCGCTCCGGAATGTCGGCGGCGGGGAAAGTGCGGCTGGTCCTTCTGATAGATGTCCTTGTTGGACTGCATGACGTGTACTTAATTCATACGTTGACGCGCGTCAAGCTGGACATCGGCGGCGAGGCGATTCCGCGCGTTCATCTTCGATATACCGGGTGATAGTGGCGCATATACCCGCGCAACGCCGGCGGCACCACCAGCGACGTATCGTACTGCAGGGCCGCGTCCAGCGTCTGCCGCGCCAGATGCTCCGCGCCCAGCCGGTGATAGGTCCAGACCAATCGCAGGCCGATCTCCGCGCGCAAGGGCCCCGGGAGCACGTCGCTGCGATCCAACGCCCGCTCGAGCGCGCGGGCGGCCTGCTCGTATTCCCCGCGTTGATAGCGAACCAGCCCGAGCGTATCCAGCATGACCGGATTCAGCGGTTCCAACGTCGTGGCGCGTTCGGCCAGCGCGAGGGCTTCGTCCAGATCCCGCGCGTCTTCGGCGAGCACGTACGCCAGGTTGTTCGCGGCGCGCGCGTTCAGATCGTCGATGGCCAGCGCCGCGCGGTAGAAGGCCGCCGACTCGTCCGGACGATCAAGCAGGCGATGCGCGTCCGCGACATCCACGTAGAGCATGCTATCAGCGGGGTCCGATGCGAGGGCCCGCTCGAAATCCGACAGGGCCGACGCCGGGCGGTCGCGCGCGATATGAAACCGCCCGCGCGACGCGAGCTCCTCCGCCGTCAATGACCAGGCCGGCGCGTCCGGCGGGCAGATCATCAGCATGCGGTGATAGGCTCTGCGCCACTGCGCTAGAAACTCCGCGTACGACAGGACCAGCGGCTCGGAGCCGCCGGTGTAAATCAACAGCCGCTCCCCCTCTTCGTCATACGCCACCACCACGCCCGCCATCAGCGTCTTGCGATCCAGGGGCTTCTCCTGAAAGAAGATCATGACCGGCGCGCCGGCGCGCACCCGCTCGCGCACATCGTCCAGGCGTCCCTCGCGGAAATGCGACCACAGATCACGGTCCGCGAGATAAGCCTCAAGCCGGCCGTCCAGTTCCACGCCGTGCAGGCGGCGCCGGTCCCACAGCGATCCCCCATAGTCGCCCGGATACGCATCCCGCCAGAACTCGAGGATCATGCCCAGCGAGGCCCGGCCCGGATCGTCGTCCGTATGGAACGGCATGCGCGCGACATAGGCTCCGCGGGACGGATCGTGGCTCAAGGGGGCGATAAACGCCGCGCCGGGCTGGATACGCGACGTGGCGCAACCGGAAAGGAGGAAAAGCGCCACTCCCGCCAGCAACCAGCCGGCTCTGTTCATAGCGCGCAACCGGCCTGGCTCATCCTGCATGGTCATCCGCCATTCATTGAAGCGGCGGATACATGCGATCGTCGATGTCGTACACGCCCGGCGTGCTGCGCACCACCGCGAGGACCCGGCGCCGCGTCATGGCGTCCGGCACCGTGCCGTACAAGGTGACCACACCGTCGCGCGTGGTGGCGCTGATCATGTGCCGGGACGCTTCCAGATCATCCTTCAAGCGATTGAGCACGTTGAGGGTGAGTTGATGATCCTCCGGGCTGACATCCACGCCCGTGCCGTACTCATAACCCGTGGTTCCGCAACCCACCCACAGCAACGCGGCGAGCGCGATGATCCCGACCGCACAGTAACGCATCTTCATACGAACGATCTCCCGCGATGACGATTTCGCACTGCCCTTACGATACCCATCGCCGGGGGGAATGTCAAAAACCGAAGTCGGGAATCCCGGCGCCATCAGCCCATGCGCCGTTCGTACTGCAGTACGCTCATCGCGAAGAGCGCCGCGGTCTCGGCCCGCAGGGTCAAAGGCCCCAGCGTGACGGGTATCGCACCGGCCGCACGAAGCTGCGCGATCTCGGTTGCGGTGAAATCCCCCTCCGGACCGATCAGTACGCCGCAACGGGAACCGGCGTGCA
>CAYRPR010000067.1:0-8478 GCA_964425945.1 uncultured Verrucomicrobiota bacterium
ATGATCCCGGCGATGATCCGTCCCCGCCGGCCGAGCCATTTGCCCGGCGCCCAGCTCAATACCGGAATCCCTCCATGTCCCCGTACCGCCGCGATCAGATCGCGGACCGGCGCGCCGTCCTTGATATCGGCATCGATGGTCAGCGCCAGCAATTCAAGGCGTTCGGCGGAAACCAACTGACGCCCCGCCACCACGTACAAATCGCCCTTGTCCCGATGATGAAACCGCGCGATGCCGGATGGATCCACCTGAGCAAGCCGCAGGTCATTCGGCAGATCCGCGCACTGTTCTTGTATTTCCCGGAAAAAATGACAATCATGCCGCTCGGTCAGGAATAGGACCCGGATACACGATTCGCCCGCCGCCGAGAGGCGGCGGTACGCCGTCCGCAGGGCCATCTCGGTCCGGTGCCACGGATAGATATGTACGTGTGTATCGGCGAGAATCAGCATCGTGCATCAGTTGGTATCATACGGCGCGCAGGATATAAATAACCAAATGACGGAACCCGCGACAAACAGCCCCTTTCCGGAAACGGCGGACATCGAAACCTCATCCGATGAATACGCCGGCCGCTTTGCCGGAGCGGCGGGCGAATGGATGCTGGCGGTGCAGGAGAAGCTGACCATGGACCTGCTGGCTCCCCTCCCGAAATCGCGAATTCTCGACGTCGGAGGCGGGCACGGCCAACTGGCCATTCCCCTCTGCCGCGCCGGCTATCCCGTTACCGTGCTCGGCAGTGACGAAAGCTGTCGCCACCGCATCCGCGACATCGTGGACTCCGGCGCATGCGAGTTTGCTGTGGGCAATGTGATCGATTTGCCGTTTGAGGATCGCTCCTTCGACACGGTGATCGCGTTCCGGATGCTGACGCACTGCGCGCAGTGGCCGGTCCTGGTTAAAGAACTCTGCCGCGTGGCGCGCGATGCCGTCATCGTGGATTATCCGACCTGGGCGAGCGTGAATGCCATCGCGCCGATGCTGTTCGGCGCGAAGAAGAAGATCGAGGTCAACACGCGCACGTGGCGTCTTTTCAAGCATCGCGAGGTGCTCGATGAGTTTGGACGGAACGGTTTTGTCCGGCATGCCCAGCGCAAACAGTTCGTGCTTCCGATGGTACTGCATCGCATGCTGAAGCATCGCGCACTGTCCGCGGGCTTGGAGACGGCCTGTCGATGCGTCGGACTGCATCATCTGCTGGGTTCGCCGGTGATCGTGCATATGAAGAGAACGCCATGACCGATACGCTCAAACGCTGGTGGCCCGCCCTGATCTTTCTGCTCGCCTTGTGCCTGCGCACGGGCGGTCTGTCGCATGATTTGCACCTCGGATGGGTCTATCATCCCGACACCCCCAAGCAAATGGTCGCCGTGGAGCAGTTTCTGGACGGCCACTACTTCACGATCACGGGCAACCGTGACCTGGACGGTTATCCCTATTTCACCAGTCATGTCATCGAATACCTTGTGCGCGGATACGACGCGATCCAATCCGCGGTGCGCGCGCATATCGGCCTGCCGCCCGAATCGTATCGCCCGGAGCGCGTCACGCTATATTGGATCACGCGCCTGTTGAACGCGGTCGTATCGTCGCTCGCCGGAGTGCTGGTGTTTTGCATCGGGCGGCGATTCTGGAACTGGAACGCGGGCGCCATCGCCTCGCTGTGGCTGGCGCTGTCGCCCGTGGATGTGACCGCCGCGCATTACGCGGCCGGCGACACGATGTCGGCGTTCTGGTCGCTGGCGGCGATATACTTCGCGCTTCAGGTCGTTCACCGGAATGCCGCGCGCGATTACATCCTGGGCGGCATCGTTGCGGCGGCCGCCTTTTCCTCCAAATATCAGGGCGCGCTGACGCTCGCCGCCTTCCTGATTGCGCATCTGGTCCGCTATCCGCCCTGGCGCATGACGTTCACCGCTCCATCCATCCGCCGCGGCCTGCTGTTGATGGTCAGCTTCATCGCAGGCGTCTTTGTGACCTCGCCGGCCTTGTTGATCGATACCAAGCGCGCGTTCCGATACATCCTGCAGTTTCTGGATCACACCTCGCATTACTACGTGGAGCTCCTCAGCGGAGTAGAGCGCCTGCAAATGGGCGTGACGCTGAATCTGCCCGCCCTGGCGGATATTCTCGGCCCCATTGTCGTCGCGGCGGCGCTGGTCGCGATGGTCGTCGGATATCGCCGGAGCCGAACCTGGATCATCGCCGTGGTCCCCCTCCTCTACCTGTTCGTCGGCCTGGCGATGAAGCCCCTGACGCACGCCGTGTATCATACGTTTGTCACGCCGATGATCTTTCTGCTCGCCGCGGCCGCCATGACCCGCCTGTTCGAGGGACAGGGCCTACGCAAGACCCGCATCGTCGTCGGTCTCCTGCTCGTCCTCCTCTCCGCCGGATACCTCGGCGCTTATTCGCATCGTGAGATATTCTTCTTCAAACGCAACGATACCCGGCGCGTGGCCGAGACCTGGGCGCTGGATAACATCCCGCCCTCCATCTATCTCGACGCGCGCGCTTACACCTTCCCCGCCCATCCGTGGCGCGACGGCGGCGCATCGCCCGCCCATCGCGCTTTCGCTTTCGCGCGCGATATGAGGGACGAGGTCCAGCGGGCCTTCATGCTCCATGACCTCGTATTCGAGACGAACAAGCTGTCGCAGTTCCGTAACTGGCCCATCCGATTCTTCATCCATCCGTCCGACCTGATCCGTCCCGGCTTCGAGCCCGCCGTGTGGCAGATCCTGCCCGCCACCCGGCAGGACAACATGATCCCGCTGGACGCACCCTGGTTTCACCACTCCCCCAACATGCTGGACGTGCGGAGGGGTGATCGACTCAGCCTGACCCTGATGTCGCGCTTACCGCTCGAAAAGGCTGTTATTGTCGTGCGCACCGACATGATGCCCGCCCGCGTGAAAATGTGGACGGGAAACCGGCGACACACGCTGAATCTGGCCCCCAACCAAACCCATATCATCCCCGTCGAGCATTGGCGCCCCGCGCGGATCGCGCGGAATCCGAACCGGTTCTACCGATGGTGCATCACCGTGCCGTACGGCAGCGCCCGCATCCATCTCGCCACCACGCCGCGGGACATCGCCTGGGCCTATTTCCACGAGGACATGTACGAAGAAGCGTGGGCGGCGTTCGGCGATTCAGAGAATGTCGCCGATCAGACCGCGCGACAGATCAGCGGTCTGGTGACCGGACGGATTGACCCGGCCAACGTGGATGAGTCGCTCGTGGGCCCGCTGTCCGCTGAGGATTTCTTCCGCCTGTTCAACGTGCATCCGGACTATCTGTCCGGCCTGCCCGGCGTGCGGATCTCGTCGGAGCAACTGACGGCATTCCAGCCCGACCGCGACGAGGAGGGCGAGACCGATCCCGATACCGCACATGTGCAAACTCCGGGCCTTCTGCTGGAGCCGGGCGCGTATCGCTTCACGGTCCGATATTCCAAACCGCAACATGACTTCAGAGTCCAACTGCTGGACGGCTTCCAGCGCGTGATCGAGGAACTCGACATCGACACAACCGTTGAAGGCAAAACAGGCGGTTCATTCGTGATTACGAGGGATCGTCGACGGGTTCGCATCCGCATCGTTTCGGGAACCGGGCGGCTGCCGGACGTGGAGGAGGTCGTCGTGCGCCCGGACGCGTTGGCCACGCTGAACGCGCTGCGGGAGAGACTCCGGAGCCCGGCCACGACACCGGTCGACGAATCGCCGCACGTCCTGTACTCCGCCAACGCGCGGTTCGCCGGAGGCATCACGCTCGATTCTTTTGTTCGCGGCCCGGACCGGATCGCGCGCGGCGACCTGTTTCCCCTGAATCTGTACTGGGATGTGTCCTGCCTGCGGGATGGGCTGGATCATTATGCGATCTGGATTCATTTCCTGCGCGCCGATACGGACGAGATTGCGTTCCAGGGCGATTACCCCTTGTCGCCCAACCGGCACCAGGTCATGCCCCATGATTATTCCGCGGTGCGGATGAAGTCCAACCTGCCTGCGCTGGTGCTTGAACGCGAGCCGACCAGCCGTCCGCTTTGGCTCAACACGGTGCGCATACCCGACACCGTCGAGCCGGGCGAGTACCGCATCAAGGTCGGGTTGTGGAAACCGGTTCAGCGTCGCGCGGTCCGCCTCAAGGAGGCCGGACTCCCCCACGACAAGCGGGGGGTATTCATCGGATCGCTCGTGGTGAAATAAGAAAAATCGGAGGACGACCCACCCCCGCCCCCACCCAAGAGAGCAAACCCGCCGCCCATGTAAGGGCGGTCTACAACCGCATGCATTCCGGCCGCCCACCGATGGCCGAGGGGACAGGTACATGGTCGCCCAGATCACTCTAACTCGTTGATTTCCAATGATTGGAAGCCTTCGCTCCCATATTTTCCAATCGTTGGAAGTTGTGGCGGTCTTTTTTCCAATCATTGGAAACAACCAGTTGGAGTTAAATGGGTTACGCGCGGATATCGAGAAAGGTGTCTGTCCCTATCTCATTCTCTCCCTCGGAGGGGATTGAGAGGTGGGTTTCGAGCCTTCGAATTTGTTTCGAATTTCGGATTTATTCAAACAGGTCGTCCACGATCTCCACCGGGCATTCCGGGATCGATTGGAGGAATATCCGGCCGTACCGCTTTGACAGAATGCGCTGATCCAGGATGACGATGATGCCCTCGTCGGACGCCGTACGGATCAGCCGGCCGACGCCCTGACGGAATTTGAGCACCGCTTCGGGCAGGGAGTACTCCTGGAACGGATCGCCGCCGGTTTCCCGGATGCGGTCCATGCGCGCCTTGACAATCGGCTGGTCCGGCACGGCGAACGGCAGGCGCGTGATGATCACATTGCTCAGCGCCTCGCCGCGCACGTCGACGCCCATCCAGAAACTGTCGAGCCCGAAAAGCACGCACCCCTCCTCGCTCTGGAATTTCTTCAGCATCCGATGCCGCGGCAGGCCCTCGCCCTGCATGATCAACAGGAGCCCCGCGTCGGTCAACGGTTCCCGCACCAGGTCCGCGACACGCCGCATCATGCGATCGCTGGTAAACAGCACGAACGCGCGGCCTTTCGTCTTGCGCACGTAATGCTCGATGGCCCGCGCCGCGGCCGGCACAAACGCCTCCATATCGTTCGGATCGGGCAGTCCTTTCGGAATGTGCACCCGCATCTGCCGCGGATAATCGAACGGCGAACCGACGCTCAAGGCCTCGCAGTCATCCGCGCCCACCCGTCGCTGGAAATAGTCCAACTGTCCGTTCACCGCCAGCGTCGCGCTCGTCATCACCACGCAGGGCACGGAGTCGAACAACTGCTCGCGCAATGGACCCGACACATCAATCACGGCGGAATATAGCACGGTCTGCAGACGGCGCTGGCCCTCCTGTTCGACCCAATAGACATGGTCGTCACAGGTCTGCTGCATGAAGGCAATGAGCATGTTCCGCATCTCCATACCGCGCAAGAGCACCGACTGGATCTCGCCCTGCATGTCGTCGTCCTCTATTTCCGATGCGATGACTTTCAGCAGAGCGACGATTTCCCCGAGTCGTTCCGGCACGCGCGTCTCGATCGCCGCCGGGGCGGACAGGACGCGCTGGTTCACGCCCGCCCCCAGACGCGCCACATCGCGGTAGGCGGCATACAAATCCGCGACCTCGTCCCACAGCCGGGTCACGGCGTGCGCGGCGTCGCCGCGCTTGAGATACGCGAGGATGCCCTTGTTCGATTCGGGCACGTACAGGCGGCGCATCCAATGCTCGAATCCGTATTGCGACAGACGGATGCCCATGTGCTCCGAAGCGACATTTTCCATCTGATGCGCCTCATCGATGACGAGTATCTGATAGGCCGGCAGGAATCCCACACCCTGCGCCCGCAGGGCCAACTCGGAGAAAAGGAGATGATGATTCACGACCAGCACATGCGCCTGATGCACCAGACTGCGCGCCTTCATGAAAAAGCATTGTTTGTATTCCGGACATTTCTGCCACAGACAGTTCCCATGTTCCGCGCATACGGTGCTCCACACCTCCGACGAGGGCTGTCTGTCCATGTCCTGAATACTGCCCTCGACGGTGGTGTCCGCCCACGTCTCGATCAGGCGCAGTTCGTCTTCCTGCCGGTCGCGGAACAGGTCGCCGCCCATGCGCCGCGCGCGCGCGAGGCGCCGGAGACACAGATAATTGCTCCGGCCTTTCACGAGCACGGCCTTGAAATCGAGGCCCATATGCTCCCGCAGAAACGGGATGTCCTTGTGGATCAACTGTTCCTGCAGACTGATCGTGTAGGTGGATATGACGACCTGGATGTTGTTCACTACCGCCGCATGGATCAGGGGCACGAGATAAGCGAAACTCTTGCCGACGCCCGTCCCGGCCTCGACCGCCAAGTGCCGGCTGGTTTCCAGGGCGTCCGCCACCGCGCCGGCCATCAGATGCTGTTGCGGCCGGGGTTCAAACGGGAAGGCCGACGCGCGGCAGGCCCGCTCCATGCCCCCGCCCGGCTGGAAAAAAGCGTCCACCGCCGCCCGGACACTGATGACCGGGGCGGGGATTTCGTCGTCTTTGCGGGGAACGATCATGGCGGCTAGTGTACCTACTCTGCCTGATGACGGGAATACATTCTTAAGAGGGAGGAAAGGTTTCAGGCCTGCGGCGAGCTCCGTCGAACCGCCTGCGGTGAGCTTTGCCGAACTGTTTCATCCCTCCGCCCCCCGGACATCCGTGTCTATCCGCGTCCATCCGTGGTTAAATTCCAAGGGGACTTGACCTGCGGGGCTGCATTCCGTATGTTGAGGGCCAGATTGACGTGGACGAAGCGAGCGTAGCTCAGTGGTAGAGCGTCACCTTGCCAAGGTGAATGTCGTGGGTTCAAATCCCATCGCTCGCTCCATTTTTTTGCAGGATTCCTGCATTTTCCCCACAAACAGGAGAGGCGATCATGGTGCTTATTACGAAAAGCGGAAACGAAACATTGCCCATCGGGGCGGATGCGCCGGATTTCAGGAACCTGCCCGGCACCGACGGAATGAAATACGGCCTGGCCTCCTTCAAGGACAGCAAGATCGCCGTGCTCAACTTCACGTGTAATCACTGCCCCTATGCGCAGGCCTATGAAGACCGCTTCAATGACCTGGCCCGCGAATACCAGCCCCAAGGCGCGGCCTTTGCCGCGATCAATCCGAACGATGCGGACAACTACCCGGACGACGGGTTCGACCGGATGGTCGAACGCGCCCAACAGAAGGGATTTGTCTTCCCCTATCTGCGCGACGAGTCGCAGGAGGTCGCCCGTTCCTACGGCGCCGTCTGCACGCCGCATATCTTCGTGCTCAACGAGGATCGCAGGATCGTCTACGAGGGACGAATCGACGATAATTGGCAGAACGCCAAGGCCGCAAAATCGCAGGACCTGAGAAACACACTGGATGCCCTACTGAACGGCCGCCCCATCGCCCAGGCGCAAACCCCTCCGATGGGTTGCAGCATCAAATGGAAGGCGTAGGCCTTCGCTCTTTGTCGTAAGCTTTGTCGGTCAATCCGGCCTCCAACTGGAATTGCCGCCATTCCGCGTGTAGAGTATTCCCGGCCATCGCATGGAGGAATCGTACCTGTGAAAAGAACACTGCTGATTATCGCCCTTTCGCTCTGCGCCCTAACGATCATTGGTGAATCAACAAAGGAGCCTGTCATGACTTCGGTGGCCACGTTCGGCGGCGGTTGTTTCTGGTGTACGGAAGCCGTGTTCCAGATGGTTCCCGGCGTTAAATCCGTCACACCGGGCTATCAGGGCGGTCATGTCAAAAATCCGACGTATAAACAGGTTTCCCGCGGCGACACCGGGCATGCCGAAGTGATCCGGATCGAGTTCGACCCCGCCGAGGTCTCGTACGGGAAACTCGTCGAGTTGTTCTGGGACGCGCATGACCCCACGCAGTTGAATCGTCAAGGCGCCGACGTCGGTACGCAGTATCGCTCCGTGATCTTCCACCACGATGAGGACCAGAAACGGATTGCGGAAGCCTCGCGCGACGCGCTGGAACAATCCGGCAAGTACCGTGATCCCATTGTCACGCAAATCCTGCCCGCGACCGAGTTCTATGTCGCCGAGGATTATCACCACAACTACTTCCGTAACAACCCCAACGTCCCCTACTCCCGCTTCGTCATCGAACCCAAACTGAAGAAGTTGGGGATGGAATAGCCGCAGGAAACTCTTACGCGAAGGACGCGAAGCAGAGAAGAGAGACCCTTTGATTCTTTGAGCCGCGCATGCGGCTCTTTGGAGTGCGGCGGCCTGACGCCGCTATGACTTCTAAACATGGCCGTAAATGGGGGTGGAGGCTTCGCAGGGCACCATCCTTCGCTCGCACATCGGAATGCGCGAGCGAAGGATGGTGGAGCGGAAGGGGATCGAACCCTCGACCTTCGCATTGCGAACGCGACGCTCTCCCAGCTGAGCTACCGCCCCA
>CAYRPR010000068.1:0-2546 GCA_964425945.1 uncultured Verrucomicrobiota bacterium
CGCCAGCATCGAGTCGCTCTGGGCCGAAGGCGGAACGTCATCGGAAGCTGCGGCCACCGAAGCGAGCGTCAAGACGCGCCTTGATGCCGGCAAAGGCCACCTCGCCATCCGTCGATGGACCCGCCATGCCTTCGTCCTCCCCCCGGAACCGGCTCGGCCGAAAAGGCCGACACCGCCAGCGCCAGGAACGCCGAGATCCACCATGCTGTTCGCTTCATAATTCGCATCCGATCCATTACACAGGGCATGGAGCCCATGCATCCGCGCGGCCATGTCATTCCGCGCTGATCCGGTGTATTATTACGCCTATGATTCAGGACTTGCAACCGCGTTATCCGACAATCAAAGTATCGAGCTGATGAACGAGTCACCTGCGACATGGCCACCCGCCGGGGAATGGATCAAAGGTTGGCGCCTGCGATATTCCGCATGGACACACGCGCCGATACCCGGCGACGCGGTCTGCTTCCGCACCATGACCGCCGCCGGCGACCTCGCGCCCGATACGGATCAAGCCGACTGGAGTCTTTATGCCGGCGCGCGCGACCTGCAGGATCCGGATCAGGTCTGGATGCTGGCCAACGGCTATCGCATGGAGAAACACAACGCGCACCTGACCGTGGCCGTGATCGCGCCGGGAACCCTGATCGGCGAAAGTTCCCGGCAAACGCCGCCCACCCTGTTCTCCGCCGAACGGGATGTTCACGAACTGGACGACATTTCCTGGCTTGAGACCGATGACCGCCAGGTCGTGCTGTTGCGCGCGGCGGATAACGGCACGTTCCGCTTCGCCCTGGTCATCACGACGGATGATCATCATACGGCCGTCCGACAGGCGCGCGCCGCGCTGGACCAGTCGCCCGTGCAGGCCTTTGAGAAGGAAATCGCGCGACGAGCCGGATTTTGGGGCGACCACACCCAAACGGAGATCGACCGATATCTGCTCGCGTTCAGCCTGGAAACTCTCATCGGCCGTCTTCGCCCCCCGGGCGAGCGGTTCCCGTTTCACTGGAGCGCCGCGGATATCGACGGGCGCGAATACTTTCTGGTCAACGACGTCTATGCCCTGGCGCATGCATGGTCACGCATCGACAACGCCATCGCCGCGGACCTGGTCAAATCGGCCCTGGCATGGCCGCAGAGCGACGGGGCCATTCTCGCCCGCCGTCGGGCGAATGGCGCCCCCGCCGGCGAGGAGCTCGCCTGGCCGTTGCTGGCGCAGGCCGCTCGGGCCGTGCATCGCGCAGGCGCGCCACCGGACTTCTTCGCGTATGTACAGCCCCGCCTCCGCGCCTATGTCGGCGCGTGTCTCAAGCGATTTGAATACCGGGGTATGCACGTCTGGCGCAGCCCCGACGAAGCGTTCATGACCGATCTCTACGATCGCGAACTGGCCACCGTGGATCTTACCTCGTTTCTGCTGGCTGAAATCGACGTGCTGACCGAACTGCACGCCGAATCCGCCGAGGTCAACGCAGGCCTGGAACCCGTGCGCAAGGAACGTGACCAGCTTGTCAGTCATTTGTCATCCCTGCTGTGGGACGAGCGGACCCGGTCCTTTCGCGACCGCTATATCGCGGGCGCGCATGTCAACCGGCTGACGCTTTCCACGTTCATGCCCCTGCTCTGGCCGGGATTGGACGCCGAACAGGCATCCGCCCTGTTGCGGCAATTCTCCTCCGCGCGCGAACTGCAGAAAGAAGGCGGCATGCCCATGTGGCAGGCCCGCCCCGAAGATCCTGAACCCGCGCCGATTTCCGCGCCGTACCAGATATTCATGCTGCACGCGCTCAAGCGCGCGCCGGACCCGCACGAACTGTATCAACTGCAGAGCCGGTTGCGCGCCGCCGTCCGCCGTCACTTCAGGCGCTCAGGCGACTTGCCGGTTGATCTACTCGCCGCCGCGCGCGTCGAGCACGACGAGGCACAGCCGCTCCGTCAGCATCCCGCCAGCGCCGCGCTGATCCTCGAACTGGAATCGGAATCCGAATGGGCGTCCATGCGCTGGCGACAGCAATCCCGTGTGTTGCGGTGGATGGACTGTCACCGCCTGATGGTACTCGGCGTCCCGGCTTTCCTCGCCATACTGGCGGTCGCCGTCATCTCGATCGCTTACCTGTATAAGAAGGCGCCCACGCGGACCGACACCCACGCATTGGTCGGGGTCGCCCAGCGTTACTATCGGGACGGCGAGTACGAGAAGGCCGCCGCCATCTATCGCGACGTCATAGACACGTTCGGCGGCACCGCACACGTGTATTACCACCTCGGAAACGCACTGTTCCGGAAGGGAGACTACGACGGCGCCGAGACGGCATACCGCGAATCCATCGACGGCGGCCTGATCACACCCCACACGTATCGCAATCTGGCCCTGACCCTCTACCGCCAGGATCGCCTTCAGGAAGCCCGTGAATACTACCGACTCCTGATCGAGGAGTTCGCCCCCTACTACCCCGCCTTGGCGGACCAAGCCCGGACATCAATAGAAATCATTGACAAAGAAAGTTCCGTGAAATAGCAGTTTCTGCTTCCCATCGGAACGA
>CAYRPR010000068.1:2556-8391 GCA_964425945.1 uncultured Verrucomicrobiota bacterium
ATAGTGTTAAACCTGATAGCCGACTCAGTCGGCACCTGATATTTGAAACAAAAAAGGAAGGGCGTGTACGCCAAGGAGGTCGGGGTGAGGAACCCCATGGAAAGCGCACATTCGCCCTTCCTTTATATCAGACATCTCAATCAACGGAATGTTCAGATATTCTCTGAACAATTATTAATCCATTTAACAGTATCCGTTGACCCTTTGCAACTATTTTCGTAAATTTTCGCACTATGCGAAACCCGAATTCCCAGGCACCCGTACACAAGCCCTTCCTGGCTCTCTTTTTCGCCTGTTTCTTCACCGTTTCCTGTTTCCGGCAGGAGATCATCACCTTCGATATCTCCGTGCCCCAGATGCGCAGCACCGAGTGCAGTCGAATCGTACTCCAGCACCTGGACATGCTCGGACGCGACGCCGTGATGTCCGTGGACCTCGATGTCGAGGGCCGAAAGGTGTCCGTGACCTACAACAGCCGCGTCACCGCGCGCAAGAATATCGAGCACGCCATTGCCGCCGCCGGTTTCGACGCTAACCAGATCCCGGCCCGCCCGCAGGCCCGCGACCGATTGCCTGCCGGATGCCGTTGAAACCGCACCCCGACAGGGCCGCTGACGCGCAGAATGACGCGGACATGATACCATCCCCCACAACCAACCCAACCCGGCGCGCCGCCCGATGCAGGCCCTGATCGATCAGTTCCTGGACTACGTGGCGCTCGAGCGCGGGCTCAGCGAAAATACGCGCGAGGCCTACGCGAACGATCTCCGCCATTTCGTCGGCTACCTGCAATCCCGCCGCGTCAACTCGCTCAACCAGGCAACGCGCAAACACGTACTCGACTTCCTGATGAACGAGAAGGAGAAGCGGCTCAGCACCAATACCATCTCGCGACGACTCGTATCCATCAAAGTCTTCTTCCGTTACCTGCAACAGGAGGGCCTGCTGAACCAGAACGTGACCGAGATCATGGACTCGCCGCGCCTCTGGAAAATCCTGCCCGACGTGTTATCCGTGCAGGAAGTGGATCGCCTTCTCGCCGCCCCGGCCGACAAGAAACGGCTCGGCCTGCGCGATCGCGCGATCCTCGAGTTGATGTACGCCACCGGCCTTCGCGTTTCCGAACTCGTCCATCTCACGCTGAGCGATCTGCATTTCGACGACGGCTATCTCCGGTGCGTCGGCAAGGGGAGCAAGGAACGCGTCGTCCCGTTCGGGCAGAGCGCCCGCGCATGGCTCGTGCGCTACCTGGAACAGGGCCGCGCCGATCTCCTGCGCGGCCGGGAAACCGGCGCCGTTTTCGTCACGCGCCGCGGCGTTCCCTTCTCCCGCAAAGGGATATGGAAGATGATCCGCCAGCACGCCCGTGACGCGGGCATCACGAAGCGGGTCACCCCTCACACCCTGCGCCACTCCTTCGCCAGCCACCTGCTGGCCAACGGGGCCCAATTGCGCGTGATTCAGGAAATGCTGGGCCACGCGGATATTTCCACCACCCAGATCTATACGCACGTTGACCCGTCCCGCCTCCGTTCGATACATTCCCAGTTTCATCCGCGAGCATGAGATCGCCATACAAAGATCTGGAAAAGCGGCTGGGGTATCGTTTTCGGCGGAAACACCACTTGGAAACCGCCCTCACCCACCCCTCCTACCGGCACGAACACACCGGGATCGAGGCCGACAACCAGCGCCTCGAGTTTCTTGGCGACGCCGTACTCGGCATGGTCACCGCGGAGTTTTTTTATCGCGAGTATCCGGACAGGGCCGAAGGCGACCTGACCAAGATCCGCAGTCAGGTCTCGAACAGCAAGTTCCTCGCCCACATCGCCACGACCATCGGCCTCGGCGAGTATCTCCGCCTGGGACGCGGCGAACTGCTCTCCGGCGGAAAAAACCGCCCGTCCAACCTGACCGACGCAGTGGAAGCCGTAGTCGGAGCGGCGTATCTGGACGGCGGGCTGCGCGCCGTGGCGAAACTGTTCAAGCAACTGTGGATGCCGGAACTGGAATCGGTTATGGCCGGCATCGCCCTCGAAAACGCCAAGGGCGCCTTGCAGGAATGGGCGCAGATCCGCTGGAAAGTCAGCCCCACGTACAAGATCATCGCGCAGTCCGGACCCGCGCACGCCCGCGAGTACACCGCCGCGGTAACCATCCGGAACAAGGTGTGGGGCAAGGGGCGGGGCCGCAACAAGCGCGAAGCGGAAATGGAAGCCGCGCGCGAAGCGCTCTCGAAAGTGAAGGAAGAAGAAAGCGGATAGAACGGTCGCCGCACCCAGGCGGCTCCCATATTGAGGGGAATCGGTTCGGAAACGGCCAAATGTGGGAGCGGCCTCGGCGCCGCGACCTTCAATCCCCCAAACATGCCCCGACATGGCGGGCCGATTGAACCCACGGATGATCCGGCGGCACAAGCTTCTTCTTCCCCGCCACTTTCTCCAGCAACACCGGCTCCGCCCCGTCACCCCGCGCCGCGATCATCACGCCGTATTGCCCGCGCGCCAATTCATCCGCACAGGCCGTCCCCAACCGTGTCGCCAGAATCCGGTCCGCCGCGCTGGGCGTGCCCCCGCGCTGTAAATGCCCCAGGATGGTCAGGCGCGATTCCAGCCCGGTCATCTTCTCCAACGCGCGAGTCAAATCCAGGGTATGGGTCACGTGCTGTTGATGAAACTGATCCAGCTTGCGCGAGGCTTCCTGCTTCTTCGCCTTCGTCCCGGCCTTGGCCTTGGCCCCCGCCAGCTTGTTGACCGTATCATATTGCTCGCGCGACATCGCCCCTTCAGCCACCACGACAATGCTGAAAGTCTTTCCCGCCCGGGTTCGCTTCCGGATCGCCCGGGCCACGCGCTCGGGATCGTACGGGATCTCCGGAATCAAAATGACGTCGGCGCCGCCGGCCACGCCCGCGCCCAGCGCCAGCCATCCGGCGCGATGGCCCATGACCTCCACCACGATGATCCGGCCATGACTCATCGCCGTCGAATGAAGCCGATCGATCGCTTCCGTCGCAATGCCCAGCGCCGTATCAAACCCGAAACTCACATCCGTGTAGGCCACGTCGTTGTCAATCGTCTTCGGCAGGGTCACCACATTCAAGCCGGCCTTCTGCAGGCGCAACGCATTCTTCTGGGTACCGCCACCGCCTATGCACACCAGCGCATCCAGGTGATGCTTCCGGTACGTCTCCACGATCGCGTCCGTCATGTCGCGCACCGTATCGCCGATCGGCATCCGGTGCGGCTTGTCGCGACTCGTACCCAGGATCGTGCCGCCGTCCGTCAGAATGCCGGACAGCATCCTGCTGTCCAATTCCATCGTGCGGTTCTGCACCAACCCGCGAAAGCCGTCCAGAAAACCGACAAAATCGATCCCGTACGAATCCTGGCCGGCCCGGCACACGCCGCGGATCGCCGCGTTCAAGCCCGGACAATCGCCCCCGCTCGTCAGAACCCCCACCTGCTTGTTGCTCATAAATCCTCGATCCGGCCCACAAACTCCACGCCCTTGAAAAACGGCCCCGGTACAAACAACTCCCCGGCAATCGGCGTGTTCACGGATAAATTGCTGATCCGGCTCGTCTCACGGAGTTCCACGCCGCCCAGCGACGATCGGCCCTGGTGCAACGTTGGAATCCAGACGCCGTCCAGCACCTCGACGAATCCGCTGTAATCAAACCGCGCCCTGGACTCGCCCGCCGCATCCGGCTCGAAAAACTCGATCCTCGCCAATCGGCCCGTGTCATCAAGCGATAACACCACCCGATGCAGATCTACCCGGTACCCGCGCCGCACGGGAAATTCCTCCGTGCCGTCCAACTCGGTTTCCTCCGCGCCGCGCAGGCGGAACAGATGATCCATCGCCGTACCCGGCACCCGGCGCAGCGTGTGCAAAAAGGATTCATCCAGTTCGGATACGAAACAGCGATACCCGCGCGACGCGCCCTCCACATGAGAGTGGAATACCACGCCGTCCGACACAATGCGACGGGGGACCGGCGTGACGTTCTCGACATGGATCCGGTCCGGCCGTTGAAAATACACGCGGCTCAGCATCCGGATCCGGCTCCCATCGCTCGTTGTGTCCTTGCGCACCTCGCAGGTGACCGTCTCAATCGCGTCATAGGACGCAAGTAACTGATCCACCAGCGAATCCGCCGCGGCGGGAAAAGCGAAAAGCAGGAATCCCAATATGCCGAACACCCTGTGCATCCCGTCATGGATATCGGTTTCACTCCTCGATCTCAAGTCAAACTTCCACCCCATCTTCCGTCGCCAACCTGAAACTTGAGCCTCCAACCTCCTCTTCGTCGCCGTCCTCCTCCTCGTCGTCGTATTTCCAGATCATCGGTGGAATATTCATCACGCCCCGCGTAGAGTATGCTATAGGACGTAGTCATGAAATCTCGCTCGATCCTACCCATGGCTTTCGCGCTGATGATCCTCCCGCCGCTCGCGGTCGGCTGGATGCGCGGGCTGGGCCCTCTGCTCGCCGAATTTCCGCCCCTGACCCGCTACGTCGATCACGCCCCCTTCTCCGCGCCGGTCTTTTTTGCGTTCTCCCTGATCACCTTGCTGGCCCTGACACTCTTCATCCGCCCGCAATGGTTCGGTTTCCGCGTTACGCCGCTCGGCGACGAAGGGACGTTGCCGCCACGCAGCAGGGCGGCGCTCCCGCGCCGCCCATTTCCGGCTTGGGGTTGGTTCGGCCTCGCGCTGACCGCCGTCTCGTGGGTTTGCGCGTGGGGACAATTCCCGTGGCTCGGCTGGTTTCGCGACCACACCTTCTTCCCGCTCTGGCTCGGTTACATCTTCACCGTCGACGGCTGGGTCTATGCCCGGACCGGAACTTCGCGATTGGCTGACGCCCGGCGTGAATTCCTGGCTTTATTCCCCGCCTCCGCCGCGGCCTGGTGGTATTTCGAGTACCTGAACCGCTTTGTGCAGAACTGGTGGTACGCCGGCGTCGAAGACTTCAACGCCCCCCACTACATTCTCATGGCCACCTTCTCCTTCTCCACCGTCTTTCCCGCTATGTTCGGCACCCACGATCTCCTGCGCAGTTTCCCCTGGTTCGACTGCGCCTACCGGAACGGCCCGGCATGGCGCCCCCTCTCGCGGCGTACCCAAGCGACGCTCGCCGCGCTGGGTGTACTGGCCCTCGCCCTGATGGCGGGATTCCCTGTTCCGCTGTTCTTCCTCACCTGGCTGGCGCCTCTGATGATCATCGCCCCCGCACTCGCACTCGCCGGCGTATCCACCCCCTTCCACGACCTCACGCGCGGCGATTACCGGATGCTCATCGCCCTGGCTGTAGCGGCGCTGGTTTGCGGATTCTTCTGGGAATGCTGGAACTTCTGGAGCATGCCCAAATGGCATTACAGCGTCCCGTACGTTCAGGCCCTCCCTCTGTTCGAAATGCCCGCCCCCGGCTACGGCGGTTACCTTCCTTTCGGCCCCATGTGCGGATGCCTCTGGCTCGGCATGAAAAGACTCTTCCAACCCTCCTCATCTTAGTCCTAATCCTCATCATAATCTTGATCTCCCGCAGGATTACGATTAGGAGTACGATTACGACTAAGAACATCCTTTGAATCCAATTCCCCTTGACCCCGTCCAAACGCGCGTTACAGTGCTGACGACGCATTCAACACAACATCGAAACATGATTTCCGCCCAATCCATCTTCCCGCTTCCCGCTTCCCGCTTCCCGCTTCCCGCACTTCTTCTTCTCGGCCTCCTGCTTCTCCCCCTCGCCGCCCGCGCCGAACGTCTGCTCATCGACAACTTCACCTATGCCGACCAGACGGCCGCCCGCCGGGCATGGAAAGCC
>CAYRPR010000069.1:0-8293 GCA_964425945.1 uncultured Verrucomicrobiota bacterium
CCCTCACGATTCCCCATGATGTTCTGCGCGGGCGGTCTCGACCCCCTTTTCCAGATCTGGCTCGCCAAAGTGACACCCCGGAAACATCGCGGGTTTATTTTCGGTTGGGCCAGCACGGCCAAGTCCATCGGCTGGGTGTTGTCTCCGCTCGCCAGCGGCGCGGTGGCGGCGGTGTACGGCATCCGCACCATCTACTTCATCGGCGCGGTGCTGTTCCTCCTGCTCGTACCGGTCATCGCCGTCGTCGTGCGGCGATACTCATTTACTCCGGCGTACGCCGCGAAGTGACAGGGCTTCGCGATAGCCGGCGACAAAGGCGCGGGTCAGCACGCGTTCGTAGTATCGCTCCCGCTCCGCCGGCCGGCGGAACAGGGCAAATTTCACAAGCGCCCCCCACGCGGACAACCCGATCGCAAGCGGGTGGCGGGCGCACTCCTTGTGCCACGGTTGCGGCGGCGGATACTTGGAATCAAAGATCGCGGCCGATGCGCCGCCCTGTCGGATCGATCGGCATCGCTCCGTGAGCGAGATCGAATGATAGTGATACACGACGGCGTCCGGCACGGCGATCGATTTCATGCCCCGCTGAGCGAGGCGCAATCCCATCTCGTAATCGTCCCACGCGTGGTAAGGAAACTCCTCGTCGAACGGCCCGGCGCCCAACAGGAAGTCCTTCCGCACGGATGCGTTGGCGCCGTAAAAGAAGGTGTCGGGAACCGATCCGCCGTCACGCGTGAAGGATATGCCGAACAGATGGCCGGAATCCTCGAGCCATCGCATGACGGGGTTGATCGCGATATCCGGCGGAAACACGGCCGGTCCGATGCCGACGATATGGTCCCCCGGATGGTCCCGATGCGCCCGCAGATGGGCTTCGACCATGCGCTCCGCGGGCACGAAATCGTCCGCGAGGAACAGAAGCCAGTCGGCCGCGGATTCCGCCACGCCGCGATTCTGCGCCGCCGCCCGGCCGCTCCGCGGGATCCGGATATACCGCGCCTTCAGCGACGCGGCGGTTGTGGCCAAGGCTTGCTCGACGGTGGATTCGGTGCCGGGCGTGTGTTCGGGATCGACGATCACTACCTCGAACAACGAGGGATCGACCGTCTGGCGCGCCAGCGCGTTCAGACTCTTGTCGAGTTGCCCGTGATCGTGAGCGCTGATGACTATGCTGATTTGCGGCGCGGCGATCACGGCCGCGCGCGAACCACGTAGCGGCCGCGCCCGTCGTCGCTGATGCGCAGGCCGCTGACGTTGATCTTGTCGCCCACGCGGACCACATGCGTGTCGCCCTTGTTCAGGCGCGCCGCCACGCGAATCGGCGACGTCTTGGATCCTTCGCGGACGACAATGGTGTTGATGATTACACTGCCTTCCACGCAGACAATCTGGACCTCGGAAATCTGATGGTTGATCGGCACCTCCTTGGCGTCCTTGCCGGCGGTGAATTCACCCGCCGTATGCCACTTGGGTTTGGCCTCCGCGTTCGATACCGCCAACGCCATGCCCACCGCACAGGTCCAAACCATCCAACTACGCATGCTCATCTGCTCATCCTCCAACTAACGGATTGACCGACTCTACACATTCGACGCGCGGTAGGGAATGAAATTCAGCCGGACCGGTTGCGTTCCCGGATGATGCGGCCGAAGGTCAGGAAGCCGAAGACCAGCCACAGGGCCGTGATGGCGCCCGTCAGCGCGAGGACAAAGCCCGGACCGAACTGCATGATCAAAGGCAGGGACGCGGCCGTGAAGAGCCCCCCGCCGACGATCGGCTCGAACAGCAATTGTTTGTATCCGAAGCTTTCCATCGCGCCCGACTTGTTCTGCGGATCGGCCATGCGCATCAGCAACAGGCCGGTGACCGTGATGCCTGTGGATTGGCCGAAATCGCCGACCCCGCGCTGGAACCAGCCGTACGGGATCAGGCGGGGCGCCAGCACGATCACGCCGAAGACGTTCCACACGATACCCGCCGCGGCCAGCGCGACGAAGGGCCCGAGATTCGCGCCGATCGCCGTCAGGGACAGCGTGCCGAGAGCGGCCACAATCGTAAAATCCAGCGCCGCGCCGGATATGCGATTCATCAGGCGCCGGCTGACGTGCGCGCCCCACCCCGTCCGGTCTAGCACGATCTGGATCAGTACGCCGCCGATCATGGCCAGCGGAAACAAAGGCACGTGGGGAATAATCTCGGGCCCGCCGGCGGCCAACCAGGTATGCGCCTCCAGCCGGATCAGGCCCTCCTTGATCAACCAGCCGATTCCAACCGCCAGCCCGACGATGCCCAGATGCACCGACAACGGATCGGTCGGACGCGTTTCCTGTTCCTGCTCCCATTCGAGTTGGCGCAACTGTTCGCCCAGTTCCGCCGGCAACTGCTCGCGCGACAGGTCCTTCAGCCGCACCTTCCGCCCGTCATCGAGCTCGATGAATTTTCTCCGCGCCGCCCAGTTGACCAGCACCGTGCCGATCAGGACGCCGGACACCAGGCCGATGGTCGCCAGGCCCAGCGCCATATCCGCGCCCTCCTCGAATCCCAACGAACGAAACGTTTCCGCCATGCCCGCCGCCGTGCCGTGACCGCCCTCGAAACTGATCTCAATCAGCGCGCCAGCCATGGGATTGATCCCGAATACCGGCGTCAACACCAGCAGGCAAAGGGTGATGCCCACCACGTACTGCCCCCAGGCCAGCGTCTGACCGAAAACCACCTGTGGTCCCGCCTTCAACCAGATCTCACGCAGACCCGGGATCGGTTTGCCCAGGAACAGCGCGGCGAACACGATGCTGATCAGCAGGCCGGGCATGCCGCCCCATACGCGGAGGATCGATTCGGAAAACAGGCCATTCCCCTCCACAAGACGCCCCAGGACCTGGGGCCCGGAGAAGAGGACCAGAAATCCGGCAATAATCGAGCTGGGCAGAAAGAGCGCCTGGAACAGCCGGATATGCGTCTTCAGCACCCGGCCGACCAGCAGGAAAATCCCGATCAGGATAATCGCCCAGAAGATGTCGGGATGCGACATGACCTACTGGACCGCCATGAGGTCGATGTCCGGGACCCGTTCCCAGGATCGTTTCAAGACATGCGCGCGTTGTTCGCAGGCGTCCAGCACCCGCTCGAAGCGAAGAACGTCACCACCGATTTCCACGCGATAGGTCGCGCCCACGTCCGCGCACAGATCCATATTCGCATCGGTCGTCAGATTGATCTCATCCGCCTCGAGCTTCCAGGTGCCGCGAAATTCGACTTCGCCGTCCTGATCGATATCGATCGCGTAGTTGCCGTCGGGATAGATGCCCAGCGTAACGCTCACGTCATCGGCGTCCGCCGCCCAGGACACCCAGATGCCGACTACCCCGGCCGGCGCAGACTCCGCGGCCACTTCGTCCGCGGGCGCACACCAGACGCCCGCCATCAGACACAACCCCGCCACCATCGCTCTGAATATATTCATGATCCCTCCGCCGCTTAATGGATTTCGTTGGCCACCAGTTAAACAGATTCCGACGCGCAGATCAAACGAACGATGCAACTCGGCGGCAACCCCACCGTTGCGGGGCCGCCCTCCAGACCGGAAAGCATAAATATTGGAGGGCGCCGCTCCGTCGGCGCCATGCGCATAGGCTTGTCATTTCGTGACGATTCGGCGTAATGGAACGAAATGACGTCGTTATGGTTTCTCTTCTGGGGTTCTTTTGTGATCGGGCTCTCGGGGGCGATGATGCCCGGGCCGGTGCTGACGGCCTCGGTCAGCGAGGTCATGAAGCGAGGTTTTGCGGCCGGTCCGCTCATCGTTCTGGGACACGGCCTCATTGAAGTGGCCGTGCTGATCGGCGTGGTGGCCGGACTGGGCCATTGGCTGGTTCTCGGCCCGGTAAAGGGATCGCTGGGTCTGGTCGGCGGAGTCCTGCTGATCGTCATGGGAACGCATACCGCGCTCACCGCCCGCCGAATGGTCGAACAAAGCGCGCGGGCCGGTATCGATCCCCGTGCCGCATTGCATGGGCCGGTGCTGTCCGGCATCCTCACCACGCTCTCAAATCCGTACTTCCATATCTGGTGGGCCACGATCGGACTGACGTACGCGTCCTTGTCGCTCGAACGCGGCGTAATCGGCCTGGTGAGCTTCTATACCGGACATATTTCAGCCGACCTCGCCTGGTACAGTCTGGTCGCCGCCGCGCTGGTGGCCGGCCGTCGCATCTGTCCGCCCGCCATACATCGCGCCGTGATCACCCTGTGCGGAATCATCCTGATCGGACTGGGCGTCGTCTTCATCCGCCTGGGCATACTGACGCTCAATCCTCCCACATGAAAACCGACGTCGGCCGGCGCGGTGCCGGCCGGATCGCGCGGGCGGACGCCGCCGCGATCGCGGATGACACCGGCGGATCCTCCGGATATTCGTCGAATGCAATCCGGGCGCCGGCGGTCTGGAGATCGGCAATCGTGCGCAACCGCCGGGTCACCCGCATACCGGATATGGTTTCGACATCGTGCGCTTCCAGATCCTCGCGATAGAGACGAATGCGGGGAGGCGTCGGCGTGTTCCGGCGAAATTTCCTGGGGACAATCATGTGGATCGTCAGCGGATCCGCCGTTCGGATCCCCCGGATGGCCAAGGCCGTTTCCCGCGCAAACACGCCTTGGGGCCGCCCGTCCTTCCCCCTCGACCACAGGTACCAGACCATCCAATCCACCGGGGGCGGAGGAATAGATGTCAGCCGATAAACACCCCGGATGACCCGCTCCCAGTTTCCACGCGCGACATGGTAGCCGTGCACGACGTCGATATAACCGAGCTCCGCCGCCTGACGAGCCGTAAAATAACCCTGTTGCGATAAAGCGAACTCACGCAACCGGGCCGCCAACTCTTTGGTCGATGTACCCATACCCTATTATTTAACATATACCCTAATTTATTATCCCCAGTCAACGGAAACCGAAGCATGAATAGTTTAGGTTATATGAAGAGCGGCGAGCAATAAAAACGGCCGGGAGGAGGCCCTCCCGGCCGTTTGCGAAACCGGTTACGGCCGCGATCAACCCTTCGCCTGAGCGTACAGTTCGCCGACCTTTTGCCAGTTAACGACGTTCCACCACGCCGCGATGTAGTCCGGGCGGCGGTTCTGATAATTCAGGTAATACGCATGTTCCCAGACATCGATGCCGAGAATCGGTGTGCCGGGACAGTCCGCCACGCCCTTCATGATCGGATTGTCCTGGTTCGGTGTGGAACAGACGCAGAGTTTCCCGTCCGTCTTAACGCAGAGCCACGCCCAGCCGGATCCAAACCGCGTCGCCCCCGCTTTGGCCAGTTGTTCCTTGAAGCTGTCAAACCCGCCCAACTCCTTATCGATCGCCGTCGCGAGGTCGCCGGACGGTTTCCCGCCCGCGTTCGGGGCCATGATCTGCCAGAACAGCGTGTGGTTCACATGCCCCCCGCCGTTGTTGCGGACCGCGGTACGGATCGCCTCCGGCACGGACGACAGGTCGCGGATCAGATCCTCCGCGCTCTTCGATTGCAGGTCCGGATGCTTCTCCAGCGCCGCGTTGAGGTTGTTTACATAGGTCGCATGATGCTTCCCGTGATGGATTTCCATGGTCCGCGCATCGATGTGCGGTTCCAGCGCCTTATGTTCATACGGTAATGCAGGCAGTTGATGTGCCATAATGATAACTCCTTTCTGTGATAGCCTTTCGCCACGTCCCCTCATTCAGCAGGCCGAAACACACTATATGCGCGAATGGGAATTTGTCCAACGATCAATTCCCGCCGGCCTTGCCCGACTTGAATATCTTGGACATGCCCCCCGCAAGAGGTTACACATAAAGCGTTATGACCGAGGACCAGCATTTTCTGTACAATATCAGCTTCTGGAGCGCCTTTGCGGCCTGGGTCGTCGCCCAGGCCCTCAAATTCGTGTTCAACTACTTCGAAACACGCAAGGTGGACTTCTATATCTTCGTCAGCACCGGCGGCATGCCCAGTTCGCACTCGGCCATGGTCACGGCGCTGGCCACCTCGATCGGCCTGCAGGCCGGTTTCGGCACCCCGCTGTTCGCCCTCGCCTTCGCCTTCGCGGCGGTGGTCATGTTCGATGCGCAGAGCGTCCGTCGCGCCGCGGGTCAGCAGGCGCGGTTGCTGAACCAGATCGTCGAGGAAATGTTCAAGGAACATCACCTGTCGGAACACAAGCTGGCGGAACTGCTGGGCCATACCCGGTTCGAAGTCTTCTTCGGCCTCTTGCTCGGCGTCCTGATCGCCCTGCTGATGCACCATGGCGCCGGGTCCTGACCGGCCCACGGAACACCGGTAATTGATAAATTATTGTGTTGCGTTTTCCACCGCACTCATTATCTTCACACGAAACTTCCGAGTGGAAGCCAGCTTTCGGAAAGCCGGACGAACCGAATCCAGTAACGTTACACGAAAGGAATACGTACATGGCCAAAGCGAAAACGAAATCACAGATCATCGCCGATGTGGCGGATGCCGCCGGAATCAGCAAGAAGCAGGCGAAGGCCGCCATCGAAGCGTTGGTCGCCCAGTCCTACAAGGGCGCCAAGAACGGATTTACGATCCCCGGGCTGGGCAAGCTCGTCGTCGTGAACCGCAAGGCGCGCATCGGCCGCAACCCGATGACCGGCGCGGAGATCAAGATCCCCGCCAAGCGCGTGTTGAAGTTCCGCATTGCCAAGGCGGCCAAGGAAGCGGCGCTGTAACACGATCGAGACCTGATCGATTGAAGAATCGCGGTCCTTCGGGGCCGCGATTTTTTTTGCGGCGGAGCGCGGGCGCGCCGCGTGCTTTTTCGTTTACACGGGGATGGTCAAAGTTCTTAATGATACGTTGAACAGTCGGGCATCCCGAGTCGCACATGGCGGAAACATTGATCAGCGAATTACTGAACCGGAGACGGCGTCCCCTGCTCTCCTATGAATTCTTTCCGCCCAAAGACGATGCGGGATTCGAGGCGCTTAAACGCGTCGTCGAAGACCTGAAACCAACGAAACCGGATTTCGTCACCGTCACCTACGGCGCAGGCGGTTCCACGCGCGAGCGCACGCTGGAAGTCTGCCGCTACCTGCAATCGTCCGGCTTCTCGCCCGTGATGCATCACCTGACTTGTGTCGGCGCGAGCCGCGCGGACCTGACCGCCGTCGCGGATCAGATCCACAGCACGGGCATCCGCAACATCATGGCCTTGCGCGGCGATCCGCCGCGCGGCGAGACGCAATTCCAGCGCCACCCCGACGGACTCGGCAACGCCAACGAACTGGTCGCGCTCCTGAAGAAGCGACATCCCGATTTCTGTTGCGGCGTGGCCGCCTATCCCGAAGTGCATCAGGAGGCGTTGTCGCCCGAATCCGACATCCTGTATCTGAAATACAAACTGGAGGCCGGCGCGGCCTTCGCCACCACACAGCTGTTCTATGACAACCGGGTGTTCTACGCCTTCGAGCAGAAATGCCGCGCGTGGGGTATCCGCCATCCGATCCTTCCCGGCCTCCTGCCGCCGGTATCCCTGCCGCAACTGGAACGTATGTCTTCGATGTGCAAGGCGTCCCTGCCGCCGGCCCTCGTCAAGGCCATGAAGGAAGCCGGGAACCAGGGCGAGAAAGCCGAACAGGCCGGCATCGATTGGACGGTCCGCCAGATCCGCGATCTGTTGGCGCATAACGTACCCGGGATTCATCTGTATGTCCTGAACCGGTCGAAAGCGGCGCTGACCCCGGCCCTGCTGGACTGTTTCGGGAACCGCGGCTAACCCGTTCCCGTTGCTGGAGGTGTATGGAATGACTCAGGGTGATCATCGTCCGGACCGGCGCGCGATATGCCGCAACGTGCTGGATACCATTGGCTGGACGCCGCTGATCGAGCTGGGCCGGTCAGCCCAGGCGCTGCCACCTCGGATTCTCGCGAAGGTCGAGGCCTTCAACCCCGGCGGCAGTTCGAAGGACCGCATTGCGCTGACCATGATCGAAGACGCCGAACAGCGCGGTGAATTGAAGCCCGGCGGCACCATCATCGAGGCGACGGCCGGCAATACGGGGCTCGGCCTCGCGCTGGTCGGCGCGGTGCGGGGATACCGGTGCATCTTCGTGATGCCCGACAAGATGAGCGCCGACAAGATCCGCCTGCTCCGCGCGTATGGAGCGGAGGTCGTCATTACCCCGACCAACGTGCCGCCCGACTCGCCGGAAAGTTACAACGGAGTCGCCGATCGGCTGACGCGCGAGATGCCCGGCGCGTGGCGACCGAAATCGAGGCGCGCAACGA
>CAYRPR010000070.1:0-8260 GCA_964425945.1 uncultured Verrucomicrobiota bacterium
GCCGGCCGGTGGTGCGCCGCCCGCGACATCGATCCGCAGGATATGCGTGCCCCATCGGCTTGAGGTCTTGGCGCGCTCGCGGGTGCCCGCCGCCGGGTTGCTCAGGGCGGCATCTCACGGGCTGGGCACGATGATGGTTTTCGATGTAGATCTGGTTGTGCCGGATCAGGACCTCTCGCTGGATGCCGGCGCCATTCAGGCCTGGCGTCGGGGCGGCCGGCGCCTGATCATCTACTACAAGGGTCTGCTCCGCGCGCTGGCCAAGCATTGTGAGATCGATATGAACACGCCGTACCGGGATCTGCCGGATTCGTTCCGGAAGATTCTATTGTACGGGTCGGGCGAGGATGAGGTGGAGTTCGGGTTCTGGCGTGGCGGATCCTATCACCGGTATGAAAAGGCGTTCGAAGGAGTCATTCCCAACCTCGAACGAAGGCTGGAAGAGACCGACAGCGAGTATACGCGGCTGCGACTAAGAGGGTACATGAGCCGTCAGCCCTGCCGGGACTGCAAAGGAGCGCGGCTGCGCCCGGAGGCGCTTCATTGCTTCGTGGCGGGGCGCTCCATCGTGGATGTAACAGCCATGTCCATCCGCGATGCCCTCGCGTTCTTCGACGACGTTAAGCTGACCCATCAGGAGCAGCAGATCACGCGTGAGATTCTAAAGGAAATCCGGCAGCGACTGCGCTTTCTCGTCAATGTGGGCCTGGATTACTTGACGCTGGACCGCGAGAGCGGAACGCTGTCCGGCGGCGAAGCCCAGCGGATCCGGCTGGCGACGCAAATCGGGGCGGGTCTGGTGGGGGTGCTGTATGTGCTGGACGAGCCCAGTATCGGTCTCCATCAGCGCGATAACGAGAAGCTGATCACCACGCTCAAGAATTTGCGCGATCTGGGCAATACCGTGGTGGTGGTCGAACATGATGAGCAGACCATCCGCGAGGCGGATTATGTCATCGACCTGGGACCCGGCGCGGGCGCGCAGGGAGGGCGCATTGTCTTTGCCGGTTCGGTGGACGCGCTGCTGAAGCACACCGCTTCCCTGACGGCGCGGTACATGAATCGGGCGGTTGAGATTCCCGTGCCGGACCGCCGGATTCCGCCCGGCGACGCCTGGCTGGAAATCGTTGGCGCGCGGGCCAATAATCTGAGAAACATCAAGGTGCGCATCCCGCTCGGACTGCATGTGTGCATCACCGGGGTGTCCGGAAGCGGGAAGAGCACGCTGATGGACGACATTCTGCGCCGGGCCCTGTTCCGGCACTTCTACCAGGCCAAGGATCGTCCCGGCACGCATACGCGGATTAATGGCATCCACCATCTCGATAAGGTCATCGTGATCGATCAGTCGCCGATCGGGCGCACGCCGCGCAGCAACCCGGCCACCTACACGGGCACATTTTCGATGATCCGCGATCTGTTCGCCCAGTTGCCGGCCTCCAAGGTGCGCGGGTTCGGGCCCGGCCGCTACAGCTTCAATGTGAAGGGCGGGCGATGCGAACGGTGCAAGGGGGACGGCATACTGCAGATTGAAATGCATTTCCTGCCCGACGTCTATGTGACCTGCGAGCAGTGTCGCGGCCTGCGCTACAATCGCGAAACGCTTGAGGTCCGATACCACGGCAAGAGCATAGCGGATGTACTGCACATGACGATTGACGAGGCGTTGCCCTTCTTTAAAAGCATCCCGGGCATCGCGCGCAAGCTCCGAACGCTTTCGGAGGTGGGATTGGGCTATCTGCAGCTCGGCCAGCCGGCCACCACGCTATCGGGCGGTGAGGCGCAACGCCTCAAGCTGTCCGCGGAGCTGAGCAAGAAGAGCACCGGCCGTACCCTGTACCTGCTGGATGAGCCGACCACCGGCCTCCATTTCGCGGACATTCACAAGTTGTTATCCGTGCTGCACCGGTTGCGGGACGCCGGCAATACCGTCGTGGTCATCGAGCACAATCTGGATGTCATCAAAACGAGTGACCATATTATCGATCTGGGCCCGGAGGGGGGCTCGGCGGGCGGCCGCGTGGTTGCGGCGGGAACCCCCGAAAAAATAGCGGGCATTTCCGCTTCACATACGGGCCGATTCCTGAAAGATGTATTGCATACACGCAAACCGGAAGAGGCGCTGGCATGATGTCGAGGGTATGGATCGCTGGAGTGGCTGCGGTGGTCTGCTGTGTGCTGGCCGTCCCCCCGGCGGATGCGCAGACCCGGCGGGAGCGGGAACTCGCCCGCCTCATGAAGTCAGGTCGCGCCGCACTGGAGGACGGACTGTATCAACTGGCCCGGAAAAACTTCGAATCCTACGTCAAGAAGGCGCGCGAGCCGGAGGAGAAGGCGGAGGGAACGTTGTGGGTCGCGCGCGCCATGCATTATCAGGGCGAGCACCGCGATCTGTTGAAGCTCATCGACCAGCGGGCTGAGTGGGCGACTACACCGGCCTTGCGGGAAGCCTTTCGCTTCTGGCGCGCGCGCGCGCATTACGACCTGCAGGCTGTTGACCGGGCCCTGCTCGAGCTCGAAACGATGGATCTCGACCAACCGGCGTCCGAGTACGGACAGCAAATCCATCGACTGCGGGCGCGATGTCTGATGGCCGCCGGGCGATATGAAGAATCCGTGATCCTGCTGGAGCGCTATGACCGCGCCTACCCGAACGCCGCCGATGCGCCGGAGAACCGTCTGGACTGGGCCGGTGCACTGATCGAGCTGGACCGGGACAGGGATGCCGGCCGCATACTCGAGGAGTTGATCGATTCACATCCGGCCGTCAATGCTTCGCTGACGGCGCGATTGTGGTTGAGCTACCTGTTCATCGAACAACAGGGTTGGGAGCGGGCACAGGCGTTGCTGGAGGAGTTGATTGATCTGGAAGAGGGCCCCTCCAATCGCCTGGCGGAAGGCTACTATGCCCTGGCCCGCGTCTATGAGGCGCAGGGGCGGATAACGGAGGCGATACCGATCCTGGAGCAGGGAGGCCGAAGGGCTCGGGATCCGGCCCTGAAAAACCAAGGGAGACTGTTGCGCGCTCGTGTTCTGATGCGAATGGGCAAGACCGACGACGGGCTGGATCTCCTACGCGAGTGCATCGTGGCCATGCCCGGTCATCCGGTGTCGGCCCAAGCCCAGTTGGATCTCGCGCAGGCCCTGCTGGATCAGGAGCAGTACAACGATTCGTTGCGTGAATTCCAGCATTATCTGGACGCGTTCGAAGATGATCAGGGTCGCGCCAATGCCTTGTTGGGGCGCGGCTGGAGCTTGCTGGGACTGAAACGATACACCGAGGCGGCATCCTCCTTCGAGAAGGCCTATACGCTGCATCCCGATCTGGTGGAGCGCAAACAGGCCCTGTTCAAAGTGGCGGATTCCTATTTTCAGAACGAGCAATACCGCCGCGCACGGGAGGAGTATATCCAGTTAACCAAGGTGTTCCCGGGCAGTGATCTGGTTCCGCGCGCCTTGTTCCAGGCGGCGGAATGTCTGGCGCGTCAGCGCATGGTGGAGGACGCGGTGGATGAATTCCGTGCCATCGAGGATGCCTATCCGGACAGCACGTTCGCCGAACAGGCCGGATTGCGCATTGGGCTCCTGCAGGAGGAATTGGGGCAGTGGGAGCGCGCCATCTCCTCGTACAATCGCGTGATGACGGGTTATCCGAAGAGCGCGGCCTTCGTCCAGGCGCTGCACCAGCGCGGTCTGATTCGCTATCGGCTCGGCTTCTTCCAGGACGCGCTGGCCGATTTCGAGCGCATGGTCAGTGAGTTCCCCGACCATGAGGCGACGGAACAGGCCTTCTATATGCGGGGCTGGAGCCTGTATCTCCTCGGGCAGAGTTCATCGGCATTGCAGGTCGCCCAGGAATTCATTCGCCGCTATCCCCGTTCCCGGTGGACGTCGGACGTCCTGTTCTGGCTGGCTGAATTCCACTATAATCAGGGCGCCTATGACATCGCGGAACAACGCTTCGCCGACCTGGCCGACCGCCATCCCCGGGAAGCGCTCGCGGATGATGCACTGTACTGGGCGGGACGCGCGGCCGTTGAACGACAGCAGTATCTGGAGGCCATGGAACATTTCAATCGATTGGCCCGATCCTATCCGGACAGTTCCCGGATGCCGGAACTGCGCTTTGCTCAAGGCGACGCGATGACCAATCTGGGCGAGTTCCCGGGCGCCATCCTGGCCTTCGAGGAAGTGATCAAGAAGTATCCGTCCAGTTACCTGGCCGATATGGCGTGGGGCCGCCGGGGGGATTGCCAGTTCATACTGGGGGATGGCGAGCCGGGACGGTTTGTGGAGGCCATCGCCTCCTACCAGGCCGTTCTCGACAGTCCCACGGCACCCGCTTCGCTCAAATTGCAGGCCGAATACAAAATCGGCCGTTGCTACGAGAAGATGGGACGGGCGGCGGATGCGCTGGAGCGGTTCATGGACGTGGTCTATCAGTTCATGGACGATCCCGCGGTGCGTACACAGGGCGGTATCCTGTGGTTCACCCGATCCGCCTTCGCGGCATCGGCCATCAGGGAACTGGAGGGGGATGTGGCGGCGGCCGTACGCATTCTTCAACGCGTGGTCGAGGCGCGGATTCCAGCCGCGACCGAAGCGGAGCGACGCATCGAGAAAATTCGTCTCGATAACCCGCTCGCTTTCGCAGAGGATGACCCGGGTGGCCGTTGATTTCGTAACCGGATATCAGGAGCGACAATATGCTGGAATACATGACAAAGGGCGGCATGGTGATGTGGGTCATTCTGGGCTTGGGGGTGGCCGGAATGATTCTGATTCTCGAGCGACTCTTCCATCTGCATCGCGCCCGGATCAACTATGGGGATTTTCTTGAGGGGATCTACGTGGTGCTTCGGCGCAACAGCGTCGTGGAGGCCATCAGCATCTGCGAGGAAACGCCCGGACCCGTCGCCCATTTGACTCGGGCGGCCATTATCCAGCGTGAACAGAGCCGCGAGGATATCAAGCAGGCGATTGAGGATGCGGGCCTCGCGGAGGTGCCGCGCCTCGAACGCGGCCTGTTCATGTTGGCGGCATTCGCCCAGGCCACCCCGGTGTTCGGCCTGCTCGGTACGATCATCGGTCTGATCCGGATCCTGCAGAATATCGAGATGAAGACGCCGATAGTCCATTACGGGGATCTGGCGGGCGGGATGTGGCAGGCCTTGTTGACGACCGCGTTTGGTTTCGTTGCCGCCCTGATCCTCTACATCGGATACAATCTGGTGATCAACCGCATCGAAACCATCGTGCTCGATATGGAGCGAGCCTCCGCGCGTATTCTCGAGTTTCTCACCAGCAAGGACTACCGCCATGATCGGGCTTCGCCATGAAAGCGGTGGAACCCATATATGATCGGATCAGCTTCCTCGAACGCCGGTATCCACTCCGTCACCACGCGGTCCGATCGGTCGTCGGTGCCGTGCCGCTGGCCGATATCGCGCTGATTCTGTTGAGCTTCATGATTCTGAACTCCTGGCATGTGCTGAAACCGGCGCTATCCATTGAACTGCCGGAATCGCCATTCGTGTCGGGGGTGGCGCCGGGCACGCATGTGGTGACCGTGTCCAGCGAGCATCTGATCTTCTATGATGATTCCCGCATCACCATGGCCGGACTGGAAATCGGATTGGCCCGCCTGGTGGAAGAGGATCCCGCCGCCACCCTGGTCATCCAGGCCGACCATCGCGTATCCCATGGTGTCGTGGTTCAGATCTATACCAGCGCGATCGACGCGGGCATTCGCGAAGTGGCGTTGGCCACGCGATTGGTCGCGCCCTCGGAAGACGTGGCCGATACCCCATGAATGCAGCACAACCGCATAAACCGGCGCGTACACCGGAGCGGCTTCATTGGACGCTCGCGGTGATCATCGTACTCGGTGTCCAGTCGGTCTGGCTCGTCTGGCTCGACGTCGTCCCGCCTCCGGCGGGCGCTCATCCGCCTGAACCGACGCACATCGTGTTCATGCCGCTGGCGACGCGCGGTGGCGTCGATGCGGAAACGTCGGCGGACGCGCTGGAGGTTTGGTCGCCGGCCCTGTTCGCCTTGCCCGATGCCATGGGTTTCAGCCAGCGCTTTCTAACGGAAACCATCGGGTTGCATCCTCCATTGGATACGCGCGTGGAGCTGGCCATGACCTTGTACCGGCCGGAAACGTTTCTATGGCCCGCTGGAGCCATTGAGTTGCAGGGGCTGCGCGAGAAGTTGAGTATCGCTCATCGCCGGCTTCCACTGAGCCTGCCGGTCGAGCCCGCTTTATTTCCGCCGTCGCCGGAAGCCCGGCGATTGCCCCGCATCGTGATCCTGGACGGTTTGAGCGACCGGGGCTTCGAACAAACTCCACTGGATCACGTCCAAGCCCTCTCGCTGACGCCGCCGTGGGAGGCGGAAGTTCATGTCGAGGTGGATGAGGCCGGGATCGTGCGGCGCGTCCTGTACGAAAGGCGCCCCTCGGATCCGACTTTGGCGACCGCGCTTATCCGGGCCGTGTACGCCTGGCGCATGACGTCGGCGGAAACCGGTTCGGTCGGACGCGTTTATGTGTCCGGTGATGGAATCCGCCATTCGGCGCCGCCCGCGACGGGGAGGGCGCCATAATGCCGGTGGCGATCGAGCAGTGGATACTCTGGCCCCTGCTGTTGAACCTTGTTCTGTTGATCGGTTGCTGGGTATACTACGTTTTTATACAGCGTGACGGCGCGTCGCAGTATGGCTCTTCCCGCAGTCGGATATACCGGTGCGAACGCTGCCGCTACGTGTATCTGGATACACGGGACCTGCCCATGGCAAAGTGTCCCAAGTGCGGAAATTTGAACGAAGCCGTCAAGACGTGAGCGAGAACCATGAAAGCGAAAACTACTGCCGATAATGAGGAAATCCCCGTTGTATCATGGAATCCCGACAAGGCCGCTCCCATTGTGGACCGCTTTCTGAGTCGGCCCGCCATCGACGCCAAAGCGGAGCAAGTGGCCCGTCGGACCCTGGACGACATTCGCAAGCGCGGCGATGAGGCGGTGGCTGAATACGCGTTGAAATTCGACAAGGCGGAGCTCGATCCATCTGAATTTCGCGTAACCGCCGATGAAATCAGTAAGGCCCGCGAACAGGTCGAACGGGAGTTCCGTCTCGCGGCCACCGAGGCCCACCAGCGGATCGTGCGCTATGCGAAGACCGGCATGCGAACCGACTGGACCATTTCCAGTCCCAAGGGCGGCATTCTCGGCGAGCAGTTTGCGCCCATGGATCGGGTGGGGGCCTATATCCCCGGCGGGGCCGCCCCGCTGGCCTCAACCGCATTGATGACCGTCACCTTGGCCAAGGTCGCCGGCGTGCCCGAGATTGTGGCCTGCACGCCGTGCGACAGGCGAAAGCACGTGAACCCCTATCTGCTGTATGCACTGGAACTGGCAGGCGCGACGGAAGTGTACAAGGTCGGCGGCATACAGGCGATCGGCGCCATGGCGTACGGCACGAAGACGATTGGCCGGGTCCAGAAGATCGTTGGACCGGGCGGACCGCATGTTACGGCGGCCAAGAAACTGTTGTACGGGCAGGTCGCGCTCGATTCCGTGGCCGGGCCAAGCGAGATCGCCGTGATCGCCGATGATTCGGCCGTGGCCGAATACGTGGCTGCCGACCTGCTGTCCCAAGCGGAACACGGCACGGGAATGGAGAAGGCCCTGCTGATCACCACATCCGCCCGGCTGGCCATGGCCGTGCGCGACGAACTGTCGAGACAGGCGCATAGCCTTTCCCACCGAACCGCCGTGAAGCACGTACTCGGCGACGGAACCCTGATTGTCATGGTCGAGACGCTGGATATGGCCGTGCAGTTGTGTAATCGGTTTGCACCTGAGCATTTGGAACTGCTGGTTCAACAGCCCCGGACCTGGCTGCGGAAGATCAAGGCCGCCGGGGCGGTATTCCTGGGGCCGTGGACGCCCGAATGCGTCGGCGACTACGCCGCCGGGCCGAGTCACGTGCTGCCTACCGGCGGAACCGCGGCCATGTTCTCCGGTCTGACTGCCGATGATTTCCGCCGACGAAGCAGTATCATCGCTTTCACCAGCGCCGATCTGAAGGAAGTCATGCCGGTGATCGAGGCGTTCAGCCGGGTGGAAGGCCTCGATGCCCATGCCCGCTCCGCACGGATTCGCTTCCAGTCCAAATGAACCCGCTCATCCGAAAGAATGTACGGGACCTGTTCGCCTATACGCCCGGGGAACAGCCCGCCGATCCGGCTGTCATCAAA
>CAYRPR010000071.1:0-8216 GCA_964425945.1 uncultured Verrucomicrobiota bacterium
GGCCGCGCGGTCCGGATCAATCGCCTGGCAGGCGGGCCACATCAAGAGCGCGACCGCCGCCAACGCGCACTTGACGCCCACCGCCAGATTGTCGTAAACATTACGGATCATTTCGGGCCATATCTAATTCAGTTCGCAACATCTGTCAACTGTGATATCAAACATTACGTCCATGAGTGCGACGCCCCTGCTGATCGCGCATTACATGACCTGGTACCAGACGCCGGATATTTCCGGCTCGTGGGGGTTCTGGAAGGTCAATCGTCCAGCCATTCCGCAGGCGTACTGGCACGATCCGGACCGCCGGGATGAACGCGGATGGCGGGATATCGCGTCGGTGTATCACCCCCTGATCGAACCGTACGACTCGGGCGATCCTGATCTGTGCGAGTATCATATCCTGCTGGCCAAGCTGGCCGGGATCGACGCCTTCGTCTGCGACTGGTACGGCCCCGATTCCAGCCCCGAACATCCGTACGATCACGCCGGCTTCATGATGCTGTTGAAAACGGCCGAGCGTCTGGATTTCAAAGTGGGCATCTGCTGGGAGGATCGCTCGATGTTCCTGCACCCGCCTGTGGCGCGGCGCGCGGACGCCGTGGAACGTGGCCGCGCCGTGATCCGTCGCGCCGAAACGGAGATATTCTCGTCACCCGCCTATCTGCGGATCAACGATCGCCCGGTTCTCATGAACTTTGCTTGGGATGAACCCGATACGATCGCCTTCTATCCGGAGGAATGGGATCGGATTCTTTCCGCCGCGCAGGTTCGTCCCGTGTTCATCCATGATTATCACACCCATCACCGGCGCGCCTACTTAGAAGGATACGAATCCATGGCGCCCTGGGGATCCTGCCTGCATGGACGCGCAGATGTTCCGGAATTCTGGGAACAGGCGCGCAACGCCATCGGGCGCGGGCGCTTGTCATTCCTTTCCGGGACCGTGCGCCCGGGTTTCGACAACCGAGGCTGCGGCGGCTGGGGCAACGGCATCGCCGTGGATCCGCGCGGCGATGGGACCCGCTACCGTGACATCTGGGAAAACGTGCTGAAACATCCCGTCGCCTTTATCCAGATCGCCACGTGGAACGATTTCAACGAGGGCGGCACGATCGAACCCACCCGTACCGGCATCGCCCACGCCTCGTGCCCGGTTCCCGGATACGGCTATCGCGAACTCGAAACGACGCAGGAATTCGCGGGGCGGATCAAGGGTCAGACATTCGATCCGTCGGCCTTGCGTGTGCCGGAGCTCCTGTATCAGCTCCGGAAAACAGATGCCGACGCATCACCGGATTCCATACGCGATCTCCTGCTCGCGGGCGATACGACCGGCGCGCTCGACGCGGCGAGTCGCAGGCTCTCCTCCTCGTCGCTCTCGTCCTCGATTCGATAACGAGAAGGCGGACGATTACGACAAGGATTGATAAATCTTATCAATTTGACTTGACGCGCCTCGTGGAGGCGTGGCATGACGGCGGCACAGTCTGGAGTGCACATGAACGCTGAACTGCCATTCCGTCGCCATGCCGGGAATCCCATCATCCAAGCCGACCAGTTGCCGGGCGCGCACGCGATTTCCAATAGCGCCGTCGTACGGCTCGGTCGAGCCTATGCGGGCGTCTTCCGGGTCGACCACACCGACCGGACCCACCGTCTCCACGCGGGCCGAAGTATCGACGGCCTGCGCTGGGAGATCGACCCCTCGCCCATCGCATGGAAATCCTCTTCGCCAGATCAAGGGGTATCGAATTACACCTTTGATCCGCGGATCACTCCGCTCGACGGTAGATACTACATCACGTTTTGTGATCCCGGAAAGCGCGGCGGCCCTTATGTGTCGATGGGGTACACCAAACACTTTGAGTCGTTCGTGTTGCTGGAAGATCCGCTTCCGCCCGCCAACCGGAATGCCGTGCTTTTCCCCGAAAAAGTCCGAGGCGAATACGCCTTGCTCCATCGACCCTCCGACAAAACCCATACGGCGTTTGGAGAGATATTCTACTCGGCAAGCCCCGACCTGACGTACTGGGGAAAGCACCGGTTCGTGATGGGGCCGGAAGCCAACTGGGAAAGCACCAAAATCGGACCCGGCCCCGCGCCCGTGGCGATTGCCGAAGGGTGGCTCATGATCTATCACGGGGTCTGGACATCCTGTAACGGGTTCCTTTACTCCGTGGGCGGCGCGATCCTCGATCGCGAACAGCCATGGAAAGTGATCGCCCGCTCCCGCCGCTACCTGTTGGCGCCGTCGGAACCCTACGAACGCGCAGGCGATGTGCCCAACGTGGTCTTCCCGACAGCCCTCGTTGTTCAAGACGATGGCGATACCGCCCAACTCTATTACGGTTGCGCGGACACTTGTATCAGCGCGGCCGAAACCTCCCTTCGCGCTCTGACTGACTATATCCTCGCGCATTCCGGCTGACAACCCGATGATTTCACGAAGTCGCGAAATGCATCACGCCTCTGCCCGAGAAGATAGAGCCTCAGCCCTTCACCGCGCCTTCGGTCGTGCGGTGGACGAAGAGTTTCATGGAGGAGATGAAGATGATGATAATCGGGACGCCAGCGCCGCGCGGGACGGCCCGCGCTATTTAAGGTGCGCATCCACGAACTGCCGCGGCGTCAGCACGGTTATCCCCCTGAAACCCGATGCCGCAAGAAGGGCCTTGTCACCGGAGATCACATACTTGCAGCGGCCCGCAAGGGCGCAGGCGAGGAATTTGTCGTCGTCCGGATCCGTGCAGACTTGTTCCGGCAAGGCCGGTGCGTTGATCAGGCGGGCCGTCATGGCAACCAGTTCAAGCCATGGGGCGATATCCACAGGAGCAAACGTTTTGGCCAATTCGCGCCCCGTGTCCTGGTACTCCTCAATGATGTCAGGGGTGATAGCCAGGCGCACCTTGCCGTCGCGCCATGCGTTGAGGATTTGGTACGGGGGACCCGAGAAGAATACGCCGGATATAAACACGTTGGTGTCGACCACCAGGTTCACTTACGGCTCCGAACCCGGGCAAGCGCTTTGGCCACATCGGATCGCTTCAAGCCCGACGCCCGGGCTTGTTGCCGGGCCTTCCGAATGAGGTTGTCAAACTCGGACATCGCCGGGCGCTGGAGCGTTTTGAGAATGACGACATCGTCGTCGCCGATCACAATGAACTGCGCGCCGGCCTCGATTCCGAGCCGCTCACGGATGATTTCTGGAATGACAACTTGTCCCTTGGAGGACATGCGCGTGGTCGCTACCGTCTGCATCGCCTTCTCCTCATAATCTTACTGGTAAGACAATACCGCCGCCGGCCGGAGATGGCAAGCGGATTTCTTGCGCATTCCCGCCTGGCCCTTCGCGTCAAACGTACACGCGCCGCCCTTCTCACTCTCCTCGTTCTCGTCCTCGTCATCGATTCGAGAACGAGGAGGAGGACGAGCACGATTACGAGGGGAAACTCCTAGCCTTTCACTGCGCCCTCGGTCATGCCGCGGACGAAGAGTTTCATGGAGGAGATGAAGAGGACGATGATCGGGACGCTGGCCATGGCGTACCCGGCCATCAGCGGACCCCACAACTTGATGTATTCGCCCGCGATCCGCAACAACTGCACCATCACCGGCAGGCGCGCGTGATCGCGCATGACGATCAGCGGCAACATGAACTCGTTCCACGCCGTCATGAACTGCATCACGCCGACCGTCCCGAGGATCGGACCCGACAACGGCAATACGATCATCCACATCTGGCGGAAATGACCCGCCCCATCAATCTCCGCCGATTCGTACAGGTCGCCCGGCACGTCCTGGATGAAGTTCCGCAACATGAAGATCGCGAAAACCTGCCCCTGCGCCGCGCCGACCAGAATCAGCGCCGATAAGGTGTTCAACAACTGCATCTGCGCCAGCAGTCGGAACAACGGCACGAGATTGGCGATCATCGGCAACATCATCAGCACCAGGATCGCATTCCACAGGAACGAGGACATCGGCACACGCAGACGCGCGAAGAAATACGCCGCGCACAAAGCGAAGAACAAGGTGACCAGCGACGACGACACGGATATGAACACGCTGTTGGCCAGCGTCGGCGTGATCGAATCCCACGCGGCGGCCCAGTTGGACCAGTGGAACGGCGCGGAAACCGTCGTCGGCGCCTGATAGAACTGCGTATTGGTTTTCAGGCTGACGATCAGCATCAGGTACAGCGGCAACAACGCGAGCAGGAGCACGAACCAGATGGAGGTGTGCTTGCAGGCGCGAATGGCCCATATCCCGCCCTCCAGCACGGCGCGGAACCAGGCCTGATCCTCGCGCAGGAGGACGCGCCGCATGCGCGCGTCACCGACTCCGTAATCCCCGCCCCGCCCCAACCTTTCGGATGACCGCCAACGGAAGATCGCGCGGTACGGCACAGCCACCAGCAAGAGCGCGAGGGATAGAACATGCAGAATCTGCGGGAAACGATACTCATACCCACCCGTCCATCCGTCCACCCACGCCTTCACGCATGCCCAAGGGGCGTCCACGACCACACGCCATAGAGCGATGTCGTTCTGCCCCCAGATCATCATCACCGGCGCGAGGATATGCAGGACGACGGCGATCGCAAGCAGTTTCCGGCGAATGCGGCGCCGTTGATCCGTATCGAACGTGTTCCAGTCCGTGACCAGGCCGCTGGCCTTCTGCAATCCCATGGTGACGAGCATCAGGATGATGCCCACGGCGCAGGCGTAGCCCATACGCTGGTCAATGAAGGCCTTGCGGATCATGAAGAGCGCCGGCACGTCCACCCGCCCGCCCGGCCCGCCCTCCATGCCGGCCAGCGCGAAGATGATACCCGCGTCGGTGATCGTGCCGATGATGACGAACACGAACATGATGTAGATCGAGCCGGAGATCAGCGGGAGTTCGATCCGCGTGAATTTTGTCCACCAGTTGACCCCGTCAATATCACCCGCCTCATAGACGTCCTTGCTGATGCCCTGCAGTTTCGCGAGGTGCGTCAACACGGCCAGCGATCCGACCCAAGGGAATCCCCAGATCACGCAGGCGGTGAAGATCAGGCGCGGATCGCCCAACCACGCGGGATTGCCCGCCTCCGTGAACACGTCGCCCCATCCGAACAGCGGCGCGAGCCAATGCAGGATCGGGCGCAGGGTCAGAACATCAATAAACTGATTCAGATAGCCCGAGGTGGCCTCGAAGAAGAACGAGCGCCAGATCAGCGCGACGACGAGCGGCGGGATGACCATCGGGATCACGAACATTGCCCGGTAGAAGAACTGCATCCGTTCACTGCGGCACCGGTGAATAGCGACGGCCACGCCGATCGGCGGGATCATCTTGATCACATTCCAGAATCCAAGCAGGAACGCGTTGCGGAACGAGCGCCAGAACTCCTCGGAGAAGAGCAGGTCCTTGTAGTTCGTCAGGCCGACCGGCTCGACGATGTCCGCGGCGTTCCAGCGGAAGAAACTGTGATACATCCCGCTGAACGCGGGGTAATAGACGAACACGCCAAGCGCCGCGAGCGCCGGGAGGATGAAAAAGTAGATCTCCCAGTGATAGCGCAACTGACTCCATTTTATGCGGCGGGCGCTCATGAGATGGCGACTCCTGATGCTTCGGTACTTCGAGCGCCGACGTTTTCCGACGGGTCAAAGCGGGGTCGCGTCCCGCCCGGGAGGCGGGACTTGCCCCCGCACTCCATACATCGTATCGCGCCGTATGGAGTGCGCCGGCAGAGTCCCGAGTTCCGACCGCGAAGCGCGTCGGGACGCTGGGACGGCGACGGCGCTTTTCTGGTAACGCGACTCTGCGCATCTTTACGCATCAGTGCGCTCACGGTCCCTCCTCCTTCAACCGTCCGCGAATGCGTTCCAGCACGGCCGGGCTGTAGGCGTACGGTTCGACGGCGGACGCGTCAGGCCCCTTCGCCAGCAGGCGCGCCTGCCGCGCGTGATTGATCTCGGGCCAGATCTGGCGGGAGGCGGTCAGCGTACGGTACCGTATCCACCGGGTATCCGCATCGTCCGGCCCCGCCCGCAACGCGTCGGCGCGGAATCCGGCGAGGAACTGCTCGTTGACGTGCATCGCGCGGCGCCAATCCCGCTGTTGCTCTTCGAGATCTCGTAGTCCGCGCGTGATATAGAACGGCTCGAACTCCGCGACGAAATCCTCGTAACCGATCTGGTTGACCTGAAAGAGCGAATAAAGCTGGAGCCAGCGCACCCACGTCTCGCCACCGAGATTGATCGGGAAATTGGCGTACACCCCTTCGAGATGCGGCTCGAACGCGGTCAACAGCGGATCAATCTCCGTCCCGATCACGCTCGGGATCCATCCAATGATCCGGTTCAGTCTCTCGTTCTGTTCCCGCCCGGCGAGGAACAGCAGGAAATCCAGCGCCTGGTCGGCATGCTTGCTCGTGCGCAGGATCACGAAGGGGAACCCGCCGATCACGCGCTCGTAGGGCGGCCCTTCCATGACGTCGCCGTACACGGGATCGTCGGGCGCCGGCCGCGGAAAATCCATCACCCCCACCTCGAACTTGCCTTCGGCCTGTTCCTGCAGACTGCGCGCGTCCCACGTGCCCGTGGTCATGAACACCGCCCGCTGTTGCGCGAACAGGAACACCGCCTCGTCCCGCGTCAGCCCCGTGTACCCCTCCTGGAAATACGACGTGATCTCGCGGAGCATCTGGAATCGCAGACGGATCGAAGGATGATTGAAATCCACGCGGCCCGTGCGGAACGCGACATACAGTTCGTCGTTTCCGACGAATCCGTCGCGATTGAAATCCGCCGCGCGCATCAAGCCGTAGGTAAGCGGATTGAACAGCATGTCCTCCCACATCGGCAGGTGGTAGCGCGATCCGGCGATAGGCGTGTAGGGCATGCCGCGCGGATCGCGATGACGCCGGATCTCCTCGCACACGGCGAGGAACGCGCGATATTCCGTCGGCGCTTCGTCCAGCCCCGTGAGTTGTTTCAGCAGTTCGCGGTTGTAGAACACTCTGATGCCGAATTGGGAGAGCGGGATACTGACATACTCCTGCATCTCCTCGATATACGAACTGCGCATGCCGTCCTTGAACGTGGAACGCAGGGGCGAGCCGGCAAGGATCGTGCCTCGGTTGTACGGGTTTGGCTCGTTGACGATCGCTGTCAGCGGGATGCAGTACCGGTTGTAGTACTGCACCCACAGATGGTACGGTAGGTGCTGGCCGACCTGCAGGATGTCCGGCGCGGTGCCGCCCAGCAGTTGCGTCGTGGTCCATTGCGCATAAACCGTTTCGGGGATGGCGTCCTGGATGATGCGGACATGGGGATGGAGTTTGCGATACTCGTCGGCCATTTCGTACAGCGCATCGCGCACGCTGGCCTCGAGCTGCCAGTGGCCGATGCGCAGGACGATCGTGCCGGGCGGCGTTTCCGCCGCGCGATACAGCGCAATCGCCGCGCAGGACCATGCGAACACCGCGCCGACCACGATGACGGCGAAACGGCGTCGCAACCAGATCAATGCCTTGTGCATACTGCGACGTCCGAACCCACCCCTCCCCGCTTCGCTTCGCGAGCGGGGATCCCCTCCGGCGGAGGGGACATTTCTCTTATCCCCTCCTGGTGGAGGGGTGCCCGACTTGTCCGCCGTAGCCTTGGCGGAGGCAGAAGGGCGGGGTGGGTCAGGCTCGCCCAATGGGGAGTTGAACTGCGGTCTAGTCACAGCGACCGCCCTTTCATTTCCGCGCGCAGGCGCGATTCCAGTGCCTCCATCCGTTCCAGCGTCTGCGACGCGGCAAAGCGGCGGATATCCGTCGGATACTCCTCGATCAGTTTCCGGTAATAGGTCCGGGCCGTCGCGAAGTCCCCGACGTCGAATTCCGCGATGACGGCAATGGTCCAGTACCGCCCCGCGTTATCGTGGTACGGATTCTTCGGGTCTCGTTCGGCTGTTTCCATCGCCATGATCTCGGCCCGTAGCTTGTTGGGATAATCGCCGAGCGTGTCATAGCAGACCGAGAGGAGCGACCAGGCCGCGCTGGTGAATCCGGTGTCGGGATATTGCTCCATCCACGCGCGCAACGCGGTCACCGCGCGCCGGGCATCGGCCGGCGCGAGCGTGTGTGTGTAGGTGGATTGCAGGTAGATGAACGCCTCGTGACCGGCGGGATGAGCCGGATATCGGTCGATAACGAGCTGGTAGGCGTCGCGCACGGCATC